>JBFHPX010000136.1:0-6802 GCA_041592575.1 Alcanivoracaceae bacterium | reverse complement strand
TCGATACCGTGGGCATTCTCGATCATGACCTGCGTGTGCATTTCGGCATTGAGGCCCCACGCATTCTGGTACTCGGCCTGAACCCCCATGCTGGTGAAAATGGCCACCTCGGTGACGAGGAGCTGCGTCTGATCATTCCGGCACTGCAGCAGTTCCGCGGCGAAGGCCTGCTACTTACCGGGCCGTTGCCAGCGGATACTGCCTTTACCCCGCGCCAGCTTCAGGGTCATGATGCGGTACTGGCGATGTATCACGATCAGGGCCTGCCGGTATTGAAATACGCGGGCTTCGGCGAGGCCGTCAACATTACCCTCGGCCTGCCATTTATCCGCACTTCGGTGGATCACGGCACCGCTTTTGATCTGGCCGGCAGCGGCAGCGCCGAACCTGGCAGCCTTATTGCTGCCACCCGGCTTGCCGCCCGACTGGCGCAGCAAAAACTTACTCTGGAAAACTGACCATGCAGCATCAGGCCCGCAAGCGCTTTGGCCAGCACTTTCTCACCGACACCGCGCTGGTAGAGAAAATGGTACGTGCGATTGCGCCCACCGATGACCAGATCGTGGTCGAGATCGGCCCCGGCCAGGGCGCACTGACACTGCCGCTACTGGATAGCATCCAGCACCTTCAGGTCGTGGAGCTGGACCGCGACCTGATCACCGAGCTGGAGCGGCGTATTTCGGAACAGCGTCTGACCATTCACAGCGCCGATGCTCTGAAGTTTGATTTCGCCGCACTGGCAAAAGACGGCAAACGTATTCGCGTGGTCGGCAACCTGCCCTATAACATTTCCACGCCGCTGATGTTTCACCTGCTGCACCAGGTCGACGCCATTGAAGATATGCACTTCATGTTGCAGAAAGAAGTTGTCGATCGACTGGTGGCGATGCCCGGCACCCCGGATTGGGGGCGGCTGTCAGTGATGATCCAGTATTACTGCCGCAATGATTACCTTTTCTTTGTCCCGCCAACGGCATTCTCACCAGCGCCGAAAGTCGACTCTGCGGTAGTGCGCCTGACCCCGTATCGGCAGCTGCCGCACCCCGCCGATGACATCGAGATGCTACGCAGGGTTGTTGCCCAGGCTTTTACACAACGCCGCAAAGTTATCAGCAATGGCCTGAAGTCCTTTCTCAACAGCGAGCAGATTGCAGCGGCCGGAGTCGAGCCAGGCCTGCGCCCGGACAGCATCAGTCTGGCCGGTTTTGTTGCCCTGGCCAATATGGCCAGCTCTCTTCGTCACACCACATCGGATACTGACCATGCAGGATGATCCACGTTATCGTATCCGCGTTGCCGTTGAGACCGAGTTTCTGCCAGAGCAGAGTGATCCGGAATCCCGACGCTGGGTATTTGCCTACCATGTGACCATTCGCAATGAAGGCGAGCGGAGTGCCAAGCTGCTAACCCGCCACTGGATCATCACAGACGGCGAAGAGCGGATTCAGGAAGTTCACGGTGAAGGCGTGATCGGCGAGCAGCCGAATCTGGCTCCCGGGCAGGCATTTGAATACACCAGTGGTTGTGTGCTGGAAACCCGGGTTGGCAGTATGTACGGCAGCTACCAGATGCTGTCCGAGGATGGCACCTGCTTCGATGCTGAAATTCCGGCATTCACCCTGGCGCCGCCCCACACACTGCATTAATCACGGAGTCTGTTTTGAGCAGCTATGCCATCGGAGATCTGCAAGGTTGTCTCGGCGCCTTTGAGCGACTGCTGCAACTGATCGATTTCCGGCCCGGGCAGGATCAACTGTTACTGGCCGGGGATCTGGTGGCGCGCGGACCGAACTCGCTTGGCACTTTGCGCAAGGTCTATGCCCTGCGTGACCATGTTCGCTGTGTGCTTGGCAATCATGACCTGCATCTGCTCGCCATCGCCCACGGCGCGGCGCCGCTGAAAAAAAAGGATGCCGACTTGCAACCGATTCTGGACGCACCGGATCGTGATGAGTTGCTCGAATGGCTGCGCCAGCAGCCACTAATGATCGACATTCCGGAATTTGATGCGGTGATGGCGCACGCCGGCATTCCGCCGCTATGGACGATGGATCAGGCGCGCGCTCGTGCCCGCCAGGTGGAAGCCGTGCTGCACAGCGACCAATGCGATCAGCTGTTTTTCAACATGTACGGCAACGATCCGGCAGGCTGGTCTGACGAGCTCGCCGGCAGTGACCGCCTGCGTGTGATCACCAATCATTTCACTCGCATGCGCTTTATTAACGATGCGGGAGAGCTGGAACTGCAATCCAAAGGGGAAGTCGACGAGGCCCCTGCAGGTTACTTCCCATGGTTTGATCACCCCCGCCGCATCCACACCAATACCAGAATACTTTTCGGCCACTGGGCAGCTTTGGCTGGTGATGTAGCCATTGATGGCATCGAAGCGCTTGATAGCGGTTGCGTCTGGGATGGCTTCCTGACGGCTCTGCGACTGGACGACATGCAACGCTTTCAGTGCGACTGCCGCAAACACAAATAATCTCAGAACGGCCAGTGCAGTTGCAGGTTGCCGCCACCGAAGGCTGCTCGGTGCAGATAGAAAGATGGCGACAATGACAGATAGGCGCCGGTCTCGGCCTTTGCCAGATAGCTGAATGGCAGTGACAGCTTGCCCTGAAAGCGGTCATGGCGACCGTCGCGGTCAGTATCTTCTTCAGCCCTGCGCCGCTGACGGCTATGGCCGACATACACAGTGGGCCGCCATTGCCACCGCTGTGTCAGCGAATGATTGAGCGCGACAAAGGCATAGGACTCCGCATAGCGGTCAGCCACCGTCAGGCTCCGCGCCAGACCGGTCCAGCCATCTTCCTCCATGTGCAGATAATAGACACCGAAAGTCGGCGTCAGCTGCCACTGCGCCGCTTGCACGGAAGTCGTCACCGCATGCATGCGACGATGAAAAGCCTTGTCCTCCGCCAGACCATCCGGATCAATCACGAACTGTCGGTTAGCGCGTTCTCCTTCGGCGCGAAATTGCCAGGACCACCTGTCGCCCACTGACAGTTCAAACGTGGCCCGGTGTTGCTCCGTCTCGGCGATCTGATTGACCATGCTATCGAGCAACCGGATAGTCGGCGTCGTATTTATCGCAACCCGCCACTGCCAGTCCTGCCACTTTTGGCGCCATTCGACAAACCAGCTCCGTGCGGATGTCAGATACTCCGCCTCGCTCTCTCCTTTCTGGTTCAGATAGGCATCCGGCAGTATCAGATTGACTCGCCAGAAAGCATTTTCCGAAGGCGTCCAGTCAGCTTCAAAATAAACGTCGGTTTCTGCCTTGTCGCCACGCACATCGCCAGATACGCCAAAACGGAAATCACTGATGCCCATGCCGTAACCAATACGTTGCTGGTCAAAATAACCGTCATAATCCTCCGAGCGCCGATAGTTCAATCTGACAGCATGACGCTCTTCATCAAAGCGCAATGTTTGCTGTACCGCCACATCCAGATACAGCTCTGTGCTGGTCACACTGCCAGCGCTACCGAAGATACCGTCACGACCCGCCGGTACGGCAAACAGTGGCTGGTAGCTGAGGCGATTCAGAAACGAGCGACTGTCGTACTCGAAATCGCGCCCCTCAATCAGCGCTTCACGGCGGAACGGGTGCGGATCGCTCCAGATGTCCGCAATCACGGCATCAGCGCCGGCCAGCGCCAACATTCCGATCACCACCAGAACGGGCCTCTGTTTCAACACGATTTCACCACATCAGATCATCAGGAATCGGATAGTCGGCGTAAGGATCGTCCACTGCCAACTGGCCAGCATCACGTTCATGACGCACCGCAACCGCTACCGGATCACGCTCGGCGATCTTGTCGGCAATTGCTGTTGGCACCACTTCAAAGCCATCGCCCAGGCGAACCACGGCGAGCATGCCCCGGGCCAGCTGATCCGCCATCTTTGCTTTCACATAGAGTTTCTGGATCTTCTTGCCATCCACAAACTGAAACGACTGCTCGGCGCCGCGCCGGTCAAGCCGATGCACTTCAATCAGCTGGCGAATCTGCGCCGCAATTTCCTTCTGCCGTTGCTGCACCTGACGCTCGGCATTGAGGGCGCGATCCCGTTCAATCCGGGCTTCACGAGCCTGACGCACGGCCTCGGCCGGGTCCTCGGCTTCGCCCCGGGCCACCTGTTTGGCCTGCTGGCGCTTGGCGTGCTCGGCCTGACGCGCCTTTTTGGCATCAGCGAGCCCGGCCTTCAGTAACTGGTCTTTCAGCGAACCGGCCATCATCTCTCCTGCCCCAAGGGCAATCCATGTGGATTTCTCACCGGGCCATTATGCCCCGGCAACAGAAACAGCCCAAATCCGCGCCGATGCAGGTAAACTGCGCGGCATTAGCATTTCGCCATCGTAGCCGGACTGAGAACATGATGTTTACCGATTTTGCCCTGCATGAACGCCTTCTGCGCGTGGTCACTGAACTGGGATTCAAAGAACCCACTCCGGTGCAAAAAGAGGCGATCCCGGCCATCATGACCGGCCGTGACCTGCGTGCCATGGCCCGCACCGGCTCCGGCAAAACCGCCGCCTTTTTGCTGCCGATGCTGAACCGCCTGTACGGCGATCCGAAGCCGCGTACAGCGACCCGCGCACTGATCCTGCTGCCAACCCGTGAGCTGGCCCAGCAAACCCTGAAGCAGGTGAGCCAGTTTGCCCGTTACACCTTCATCAAGGCGGAGCTGGTCACCGGCGGCGAGGACTTCAGGATTCAGGCCTCACGCATGCGCCGCAACCCGGACATCCTGATCGGCACACCGGGCCGAATGATCGAACACTTCAACGCCGGCCATCTGGAGCTCGGCGATCTGGAAGTGCTGGTGCTGGACGAAGCCGATCGCATGCTCGACATGGGCTTTGCCGAGGATGTGCTGAAACTGGCTGGCCTGTGTAACCCTCAGCGACAAACCCTGCTGTTCTCCGCAACCAGCGGCGGACCCGGGCTCGCCCTCGTCGCCGAGCAGGTGCTGCGGGAGCCGCAGCAGCTGGCGATTGATAACGTCCGTGATCTGGACATCCATATAGGCCAGCAGATCATCACCGCCGACGACGTCTCTCATAAAGAGCGCTTGCTGCAGTGGCTGCTTGCCCACGAGGAATATCGCAAGGCAATCATTTTCACCAACACCCGGGTGCAAGCCGATCGCCTTGGTGGCGTGCTGGTAGCATCCAGCATCCGCACTTACGTATTACACGGTGAAAAAGACCAGAAAGATCGCAAGCAAGCCATGGACCGCCTGCGTAACGGCGACATCGACGTGCTGGTGGCCACCGATGTCGCCGCCCGCGGTATCGATGTCAGCGGTCTCGACCTGGTGATCAACTTCGATATGCCGCGCAGCGGTGATGACTATATCCATCGTATCGGCCGGACCGGCCGCGCCGGCGCCAGCGGTCTGGCGATTTCCTTTGTGCTGACCAACGAATGGAACCTGATGGCCAGCATTGAGCGCTATCTGAAACAGAAGTTCGAATTGCGTGTGATCAAGGAACTGAAAGGAAGTTTTCAGGGGCCGAAAAAGCTGAAGGCCTCTGGCAAGACTGTCGGCACCAAGAAGAAAAAGGATGGCAAGGCAGTAAAGAGCAAAGCAAAAGCAGCCAAGAAACCGGCACGCAAGCCGAAGCCACCGGCGGTGTCCAACCCGGGAGGGATGGCACCGCCAAAGCGAAAGAAATGATCTGCCTGCGTCGTTTCCGGGCGGTCAGTGACCGCTCAGCTTATGGCGCCCCGGCAGGCGCCACATCCGCAAGCAGCCGCATTTCCACCCGACGATTCTGCGCCCGACCTGCTGCATCTGCATTATCAGCAATCGGCTGACTCTCACCGTAACCGCGGGCCTCCAGCCGCTCGCGCTCGACACCCTGATCGATCAGGTAAGTCGTCACCGACTCTGCTCTTTGCTGTGACAGACGCTGATTGAATGCCTCGCTGCCCTGTGAATCAGTGTGCGCACCGATCTCGACACGTGCCCGCGGGAATGACAGCAGCGCTTCCACCACCTTATCCAGCACAACGCGGGAGGACTCGGTAATAGCCGCTGATCCGCTCGCAAACTGCACGCCTTCAAGGCGCACATCCAGTACCGAACAGCCGCGCTCATTCACCGACATTCCCTTTGGTGTTGCGGGACACTGGTCAATGCTGTTCTCGACGCCGTCTGCGTCGTCATCCGGAGGCAATACGACAATGGCCGCTTCCTGCACCGGCTCCGGCTCTGTCTGCGGCTCAACCAGTGCCGGCGCCGAGCTGGTCGTTGCAGCAACCTTGCCACCAAAGGCCTTGAGCAGCGACAGCGAAACAAAACCGGCATCGCGGTTATGGCTTTGCAAGGACAAGCGTGTCATCCAGCGATTGCGCAGCTCATACTCAGCGCCGAGTCCGATGGATACCTGAACAGATCTCTCCTCAGTCACCGGAATCGAACCATCGTTGTCGATGTTGCTTAATCCGGTTTGCAAGTACCAGGACCAGCTATTGGCACCACGCCAGGATTGCTGCCGCGGATACCAGTTCGCCAACACACCAACAACCCGATACCCAAGATCTCCTGACACCAGAGTATTGCGGTTAGTCAGCCTGGCCTCGCCGAGATCAGCCCAGAACAGTTCCGCAGAAATGTTGTCTTTCCAGCGCCAGCCGCCCAGCGCCTGCCAGCCTTGTCCGGTGTCATCATCCATACGGAAAGGGGTGCCACCACGATCCGGATCCAGCCAGCTGGCGCCGAGCCCGGCACCAGCATAGAAGCTGACTTCATCATCCGCCCATACCATGGGTGCCAGCAGCAGCAGCCC
>JBFHPX010000135.1:0-6811 GCA_041592575.1 Alcanivoracaceae bacterium | reverse complement strand
TCGATATGGGCAATCAGGTCTTCAATGCGCGCAGTGGCCTTTAGTTGCACCACTTCGGTGTCTTCTTTCAGTGCCGGCGGCAAACGACCCTGGTCCACATCCGGCAGGAACTGAGTGATGACCTGATACTGACCAAGCATGTCGTTGATGCCGGCGCCCAGCGCATTATTCAGGTTCATGCCGCGAATGGTGCCCTTTGCCAGTGTCATGTTCATGGTGCCGTTGCTGCTGTCCGCCAGTGCCTGCTCGCTGTTGCCTTCGGCGCGGAATTTCATGGTCATGTCGAGGATGCCGGTGAACAGGTCATCTTCCAGAGCCATTTTCATGATCGGCTGTATCTGCACGCCGGCGGTGCTGGCTGTGAAAGTCATTACCGGCTTGTCTGTGCGCGCATCCAGTGCCGCCTGAGACTTGAAGCTGCCAGCCATCAGCTGGCCGCCCGCTTCTACCATCTCCATCAGACCATTGTCGGCCCGGACCAGAACACGCAGGTTGCGCAGCTCAATACCTTCCATCTGAATCACGCCGGCGGAGAACGCGCCATCGATCTTCAGCCCGCGCAGATCTTCCAGTGGAAGCAACGGTTCCGTGGACAGTGGTGGCAGCAGAGATTCGGTGGTGGCCAACACCTCCTTCTGATCTGCAGGCACTGCTTCTTCAACAGCGGGGGGCAGGTAGCCATCGGCTACCAACTTATCCAGTGCCAAATTAAAGCGTACGTGACCGGTATCAATATTGGTCAGCCCGGCAACCCCAGTGATGATGCTGTTATCCAGAGTGATCTTGAGTGGTTCAAGCAGGATGCTGTTCTCCGGGCCACTGAATGTCATATCCATCGCGATTTTTTTCAGTGCGGCAGGATCTCTGGTTTCGATCGGCGCCTCGCCAATCGCTTGCAGCGCTGCGTTAGCATCAAACGGAGCAATGCTTAATGCACCGCGGAAGATCGGCTTGGCCGACAGTTGGGTCAGCTCCAGGTTGCCACTGATACGGGCTCCGGCAGCTTCAACCAGAATGTCGCGAACGCTGATGCGATCTTCATCCGGTGCTGCCTCGATGCTCTGTCTGGCAAGCACTTGCACTGGCAGAGTGGTAATACCGGCCAGTGTGGTATCAATCACTGATTGCTCGAAGCGGAACAGGTTCTTCTCCAGATCCATGCTGAGCGTACCTTTGACAGCCAGATCGATACGGATATCGGCCTGATCCTGATAACGTAGCGAGGCTTCCAGCGGGAACGGTGAAGTCAGACTGACGTTGCGGGCGCTGACGTTCATCTGTTCCACCCGGATATCGGTGCCGTCGAGTTTGTTCAGGTAGCGTACCTTGCCGTTGCTGACAGTGATTGCCGGAATGGAAACCGGTATGTCGAACGGTTGGCTTTCGGCGGCCGGATCTTCCGCTGTTACGGCACCTGCTTCGGTGGCGCCAATGCGCTCCCAGTTGGCGCCATCGGCGGTCTCAATCAGGTTCAGCTCCAGACCATCCAGATACAGGCCCGACAGTTCCACTGCGCCGCGCAGCAGCGGCATGACGGCAACGCTGCTGCGAACATTGTCGAACGCGGCAAACAATTGCTCGTCATCGGCAATCCGAACTTCGGTGCGTCCCACCTCAATACCGAGGTAGGGCCAGAAGCTCCAGGCCAGATTGCCCGGAATCTGCACATCCAGGTTGGCCTGCTCGCGGGCGGCGGTGCTGATCTGTGGTTTGAAATCATTCGGGTCAATCAGGCGTGTGATGGCGAAAATGGCGCCAGCGGCCAGTGCGACCAGGGTCAAAACGATGACGACGAGGATCTTCAGTGCGCGAAGCATGGCGGTCTCCTTGCGTGCCGGTTGCGTGCGGTCGATTATAGGGAGGCTGTGACCGGCATAGCCACGAGTAACGAATAGCAGCATAACAACGAAACGCCAGAGAGTGGCGCCGATATTGCGGTGATGGCAGTTTGGGGGGGGATTCCTTTGGAAAAGTTCCGTTATTGGCTGTTTGGCCTGCTGCTGGCGGCCGCACCGGGCTTTGCCCTGATTACACCGACGCCACAGGAGGCGGAGCGGATCATCGGCCTGGACCTCGAAGTTCTGGAGGACCCGGAGGGGCGCTGGTCGGTCGACGATATCAGTGGGCCGTTCAGTGACCGGTTTAGCCCGTCTGATCGCCACTATCCCGGTTTCGGCTTCACCCGCTCAAACATCTGGCTGCGTTTCAGCGTCGATTTGTCGCTGGTTCAGGATCAGGCCTGGTACCTGATTCAGCGTCATCCGATTGTCGATCAGGTGGTGCTGTACCAGCCACAGTCCGGCGGTGGCTACCGGCCAGTGGAGATGGGGGATGCGCTGCCGTTTGACCGGCGCATTATCGCACATCGCGAGTTCATTTTTCCGCTCGACAGCAGCCTTGTTGGCCCGCAAACCTACTACCTGAAAGTGGCCGGCAAGGGCGCCCTGAATCTGGAGCTGAAGTTATCCAGCGCCCAGGGCCTGATAGAACGCACCTACTATGAGCAACTGATTTTCGGCCTGTTCTTCGGCGGCCTGTTTGTCATGCTGGTATACAACCTGCTGCTGTATTTTTCGGTTCGTGATGTTGCTTATCTTTACTACGTGATATTTCTTGGCGCGCTGGAAGTCAGCCTGCTTAATCTGAACGGATTCGGTCTGCAATACCTGTGGCCGCAGTGGCCACGGCTAAACGAGCATTATCCGTTATTTGTCTACATCGGCATGGCTGCGCTGCTGCGCTATTCCATGAGATTCCTTGATCTGTCCAGCCGTATGCCAATAGCCCAGCGCTGGCTGCGCTGGCTGTTCCGCGCATCTGTGGTGATGGTGCCACTGACGTTACTGGTGCCACCTCCCTGGTCCTATCATTTGAATACCTTGCTGGTGTTGATGGTGGTGCTGTCGCTGTTCGGCATCGGCACGCTGACCTGGTTGCGCGGCTACACCGCGGCACGCCTTTATGTCGCCGCCTGGTCCGTTTTCCTGCTCGGTTGTGTGGTGTTTGCGCTGGATAATCTCGGTGTGATTCCGCATACCACGCTTGGCAACTACGCGCCGCACATTGGCGGCGGTTGGGTGGCGGTACTGTTGTCACTGGCGCTCGGCGACCGGATCAATCTGCTTGAGTACCAGCGCGATAGTCTGTCAAAACAATCCGAGGAAGCGATGCGTCGTCATATGGCGGAAGTGCAGCGTCTCGACAAGGACAAGCTGGTATTTCTCGAGTACCTCAGTCACGAACTGAATACGCCGCTGAACTGGCTGGGTAGTGCACGTTTGCTGGAAGCCGGCTCGGTGCCGAAGGAGTTACGTGACGCGGTCAATCTGGTCAAGCGGGGTCAGGACCGGTTGCAGCAGCTGGTGTCGACCTCGTTGCGTTATTTCGACCTGGCCGGCCGTGAGAATCTGCCTGCGCAGGGCTTTTGCCAGCCGATGTGGATGATTGACCGGCTGATGACCGACTTTGCCGAGCCCCTCAAGCAGCGCAAGGTCAAGGTGCTGAACCGGGTGCCCGCCGATCTTTCCGTGCTTGGTTGTGAGCGCGAGTTGCGCGAGGTGCTGATGATGCTGGTGGACAACGCCCTGCGGGTCAGCCCGGAGGGCGGCGAGCTGCTGTTTACAGCTGAGCTGGGCGAGGGCGAGGCGGTTATCCGGTTACGTGATCAGGGCCGCGGTATTCCGCGTGGCAATCTGGAGGGCATCTTTCAACCCTTCTTCATGGTCGGCTCCGGCCATCACGCCGATGGATTCGGGCTGTCCCTGCCGATGGCGCGAGTAATGATCCGGCAGATGGGTGGCGAGCTGTGGGCCGAGAGTGAGGGCAGCGACAAGGGCTCCACTTTCTGCATCCGGCTGCCGACGGAAGATGTGTAGGAGCCGTCGACCGACGGAATAGCCCTTCGCCGCCGCTCGGCGGCTCCTACAAGGGCCAGTGCGGGCCGCTGTCGAGCGCGGCGGGGGCGAGCAGATTACCGGCCTGACGCAGCATTTCCTTGCCGACGCCGCGCCCGCGGGTGGCCGGGTGGACAACGATTTCCGCCAGTCGCCAGCCGTCTGCTTCGGGCAGCACCCGCAGCAGCGCCACCGGTTTGGCGTTGAAAATCCCCTGAAACAGCCGGCCCTCGGCCTTTCCGGCGGCGTCCGCCAAAGCGCTGGCGATCTCCGGATCGGCCTTGAGGACGTTGGCGAAGGCCGCCGAGGCGGCCTCGGTGACGGCAATTTCACTAACTATCAGCGGCATTCAGTATTCCTCATTGGTCCACAGCGCGGGCGGGCCCTATAATAGCCGCCCTGCCCGATGGAGGTCATTCATGACGCAGCGTATCGCCAGCGTGTCCCGCGACACCCTGGAAACCAAAATCGCCGTTACGGTCAATCTCGATGGTACTGGCAAGAGCCAGCTCGAGACCGGCCTGCCGTTCCTGGATCACATGATTGATCAGGTGGCCCGTCATGGTCTGATCGACATCACCATTGCCGCCAAAGGCGATCTGCATATTGATGCTCACCACACGGTGGAAGACATCGGTATCACTCTGGGTCAGGCCATGGCAAAGGCGTGGGGCGACAAGAAGGGTGTTCGCCGCTATGGCAACGCCTATGTGCCCCTCGATGAAGCCCTGTCGCGGGTGGTGATCGACCTGTCCGGCCGTCCCGGTCTGGAAATGCATGTCGATTTCTGCCGTGCCCGCATCGGTGATTTCGATGTCGACCTGTTCTATGAATTTTTCCAGGGTCTGGTGAACCACGGCATGATGACCGTGCACATCGACAACCTGCGTGGCCGCAATGCCCACCATCAGGCCGAGACCGTGTTCAAGGCGTTCGGTCGGGCGCTGCGCATGGCGGTGGAATTCGACCCGCGCATGGAAAACATCACGCCGTCCACCAAAGGCACGCTGACCGAGAAAGGCTGAACCATGACTGAGACCGTCGCCGTCCTTGATTACGGCATGGGTAATCTGCATTCGGCTGCCAAGGCGCTGGAAAAAGTGGCCAGTGGTCAGAAGATTGTCATCACTTCCGATCCCGAAGTGGTGGCAAGCGCTGACCGTGTGGTGTTTCCCGGTGTCGGTGCTATCCGTGATTGCATGCGTGAGCTGTCCGAGCGCGGTTTTGATCAGGCAGTGCGCGAAGCGGCTGCCCGTGGCACGCCGCTGCTCGGCATTTGTGTCGGCATGCAGGCGCTGATGAGTCACAGCACTGAAAATGGTGGTGTCGAGTGTCTGGGCGTGTTTCCCGGTGAAGTGATTCACTTTGGCGAGCGCTACTCGGAATTCGGTGATCGTCTGAAGGTGCCGCATATGGGCTGGAATCAGGTCCGGCAGGTACAGCCGCATCCGATGTGGGCCGGCATTCCGGATTTTTCCCGGTTCTACTTCGTGCACAGCTATCACGTCTCGGACTTGCCGGAGAACCAGATTGCCGGCGTCTGTGACTATGGTCTTGAGTTTCCGGCGGCGGTCTGTCGCGGCAATGTGTTTGCCGTGCAGTTCCACCCGGAGAAAAGTGCTCCTCATGGTTTGACCCTGCTGGAGAATTTCCTCCGCTGGGCGCCGTAAATCCTGTATTTGTTTGTTGAGGTTGTTCCATGCTGCTGATTCCTGCCATCGATCTGAAAGACGGCAAGTGTGTGCGTCTGCGTCAGGGTCGCATGGAAGACGACACGGTATTTTCCGACGATCCGGTGGCCATGGCCCGGCACTGGGTTGAGCGCGGCGCCCGTCGTCTGCATCTGGTCGATCTTAACGGCGCCTTTGCTGGCGAGCCGGTAAACGGCGGTATCGTAAAAGCGATTGCCAAAGAGTTTCCCGAGCTGCCAATCCAGATTGGTGGTGGTATCCGCTCACCGGAAATCATCGAAGCTTATCTCGCCGCCGGTGTGCATTGGCTGATCATCGGCACCAAGGCGGTACGCGAGCCGGAGTTTGTCGGTGAAATGTGCAAGCGTTTCCCCGGCCACATTATTGTTGGCCTGGATGCGAAAGACGGCATGGTCGCCACCGATGGCTGGGCCAATGTTACCGACGTCAACGTGATTGATCTGGCGAAGCGGTTCGAGAATGATGGTGTGTCGTCAATCGTTTACACCGACATCAGCCGTGACGGCATGTTGCAGGGCGTCAATGTCGAAGCCACTGTGCGATTGGCGGAGTCCATGTCGATTCCGGTGATTGCTTCCGGCGGCATTACCAATCTGGATGATGTGCGCAATCTTTGCGGCGTGGCTGCAAGTGGTATCGAAGGCGCCATCACCGGGCGGGCGATTTATGAAGGCACGCTGAATTTTGAAGCGGGCCAGCAACTGGCAGATGAACTGACGGCGTAAGCCGCAATCCTGTTCCCGATACGCGGAGTCTGATATGGGTCTGGCCAAACGCATCATCCCCTGCCTCGATGTCGACAAGGGTCGGGTGGTCAAGGGCGTCAAGTTCGAGAGCATCCGGGATGCCGGTGATCCGGTGGAAGTCGCCAAGCGCTATAACGACGAAGGCGCCGACGAAATCACCTTTCTTGATATCACTGCCAGCCACGAGGGCCGGGATACCACCTTGCATACCGTCGAGAAGATGGCATCGCAGGTGTTCATTCCGCTGACCGTCGGTGGCGGTGTGCGTACCCTTCAGGATATCCGCAATCTGCTCAACGCTGGCGCCGACAAGGTCAGCATCAACTCTGCTGCCGTGCACAATCCCGAGTTTGTTCGCGAAGCGGCAGATCGTTTTGGCTCGCAGTGCATTGTCGTGGCTATTGATGCCAAGAAAGTCAGCGCCGAGAGCGAGCCGAATCGTTGGGAAATCTTTACCCAT
>JBFHPX010000134.1:0-6826 GCA_041592575.1 Alcanivoracaceae bacterium | reverse complement strand
TGACAGCCCGCATGGGCTGCATTGTGCCAGCTGCGGGTATGGCGCATTCTTCGTCGGTCTGCTTTTGGGGGAGTTTTGTATGGCCCGTTGTCCCTGGTGCGGGGAAGACCCGCTTTACCAGCATTACCACGATCATGAATGGGGCGTGCCGGTACACGATGAGCACACCCTGTTCGAGTTCCTGACGCTGGAAGGTGCGCAGGCGGGTCTCAGCTGGATCACCATTCTGAAAAAGCGGGAAAACTACCGCGAGGCATTTGCCGGCTTTGATCCGGCCAAGGTGGCGCGCTTTACCCCGGCGCGGATCGAGAAGCTGCTGCGCAATCCCGGCATTGTCCGCAATCGTTTGAAAGTGGATTCGACCGTGACCAATGCGCGGGCTTTTCTAGCGGTGCAGAAGGAGTTTGGCAGTTTTGATCGCTATATCTGGGGCTTTGTGAATGGCCGGCCGGTGGTGAACCGGTTTGCCAGCATGAAGGAGGTGCCGGCGCAGACACCGACGGCGGTGGCGATCAGCAAGGATATGAAGAAACGCGGGTTCCGCTTTGTCGGGCCGACCATTGTCTATGCGATGATGCAGGCCATTGGCATGGTGAACGATCACCTGCTCGAATGTGACCGACATGCGGAGCTGTCATGATGGAAAGAAACGTCATTATTCTGATTGGTCTGGTGAACCTGACCTTGCTCGGGTTTCTGACACCGTTTCTGAACGGTGATCTGCTGGCGGCACAGGATCCGTTGTTCTTCAGCTGGTCCGGGGTGGTGATTATTGCGCTTTGGGGGCTGGCCTATATCGCGGTGGCGCCGGTGTGGGACAAGGTGCCGTGGTTGCTGCTGGTGTTTGCGGCGGAAAAGATGCTGTTTGATCTGCGCTGGGTGCACTGGATTATTCACCACGGTGAGCGGCTGCCGGCATTGTTCGAGCAGGACCTGATGGTGGCGTTGTTCTACTCCGCCTATGGCGTCTGGGACGGGGCCTGTGCGCTGGTATTCCTGTGGTATTTCATGCGCGCCCGACAAAAAACGGCGGGCTGAGAAGTGTATTCCCGGTCTGTGCGCAGATGTCCCTGCTCACAGACCGGGTTGGCAAGATCAGTTCTGCATTCCGAGCACGGCGTTGATCATCGCCGAGCCGCGCGCCAGCGGTGCTTCACGAATCAGCTTTTCCTCTGCGGCCATCCGGCCAAACAGGGCATTCAGGCTCTGGTTCATCAGGTCGGCCTCGATATCCAGGCTCGGTTTGCTGGTTAGTGGCAGGGCGTTGTAGGCATCCAGCATCGACTTGTACTGGCTGTAGAAACCGGTTTTTTCCAGGTTGCTGCGAATGATTGGCTGGAACCGTTCACGCAACTGCGCTTCGGTCTGGCCGCGGAAATAATCGGTTGCTGCCGTTTCCCCGCCAGCGGCAACATCCACCGCGTCGTGAATGGTCATGTTGCTGATGGCCTGCCGGAATACCGGAATGGCTTCCGCTGCTGCCTGTTCTGCTCCGCGGTTCATGGCGGCGTCGACTTTTTCCAGATAGCTGCCCATACCAGCCTTGCGCAGGGTGTTTGCCACTGGCATCAGCGCGCCCGGCAGGGTAAGTGGGTAACCACTATCGCGATAACCGTTGGTGGCTGACAAGGTGGTGCCAGCGCGCTGGCTGCTGAGTTTAAGAGCTTGCTTGAGGGCATCAACTGCCTGCGAGGACTCTCCAAGGCCGAGTTCCTTTGCCATTTGCTTGTTGGCGCCATACCAGGGGTTATCACCGCCGGTTGCGCAGCCGGTAAGGACCGCCGCGATCAGAGCCAGAAAAGGAAGCAGAGCGAGCCGGGTCATGTGACCTCCTGTTTGTTTTTATGTGAATGTGACAGGGATGCTAAGGTATCCGCTCCCCGCATGAAACCGCCCGGCCCGAGATGACCGACCAATACCGTGAGCAACACAAGCAGCGCCTCAGCTACATGCCGTGGCTCTACCACTCGCTGAAACCGGCCCAGCGCGAGTGGGCCGAGGCCTGGCAGCGCGAACTGCAGCAGCAGCTGATGGCGCTGGAAACGATCCGTTTTGGTGAAGGCTGTTTCATCGCCCCGGAGGCCAAATTGTTTGCCGAGCCGGGTCGTGACATCGTCATTGGCCATGGTAGCCAGATTGCCGCGGACTGCTTTTTGCACGGACCGATCCGGATCGGTGAGCACGTCAGCATCAACCATGGCGTCAGCCTTGACGGTGGCCGTGCCGGCATTGAAATCGGTGATCATTCCCGTATCGCGGCCCGTTGCACCCTTTATGCTTTCAATCATGGCATGGCCGTGGATCGCCTGATCCGCGAGCAACCGGTGTCGTCGAAAGGCATCCGCATCGGTCGCGATGTCTGGATCGGTGCCAACGTCGGCATTGTCGATGGCGTCAGCATCGGCGATGGCGCCGTCATCGGTATGGGCTCGGTGGTTACCCGCGATGTCCCGGCGGCAATGGTGGTGGCCGGCAACCCGGCGCGGGTGTTAAGGCCGCGCGACTGACCTGCCGCAGCATCCCTCAATGAGATGTCGAGGCTGGGCAAGCCGGTGACGGCACCTCTATGATGTCCGCTGCTTGTACTTGTCACGCTGGCTGGCCGTCTGAGGATCGTGCATGAAAAGAAGTCTGTCACAACTATTGGCGTCCCGTCGTTTTGGCCCCTTCTTTGCCACCCAGTTTCTTGGCGCCTTTAATGACAATGTTTTCCGGCAGGCACTGATTCTGTTGATTGCCTCCGGCGTTGTTGCAGGAGCCAGCGTCAACACCTTGAACAACGTGGGTCTGGCACTGTTTATCGTGCCGTTCTTCCTGTTCTCGGCACTGGCCGGACAGATTGCCGATAAATATGAAAAATCCATGCTGGTGCGACGGATCAAGCTTGCCGAAATACTGATCATGGGCGTTGGTGCCGCCGGGTTCTTTTTTGATGCGGTGTATTTCCTGCTCGCGGTGCTGTTCTGCATGGGTTTGCAGTCGACATTCTTCGGCCCGATCAAGTACTCGATTATTCCGCAGCACCTGAAACAGGAGGAGTTGGTATCCGGTAATGCGCTGGTGGAAATGGGCACCTTCCTTGCCATTCTGCTTGGTTCGATTTCCGGGGTGATCCTGAAAATGAGCGGCACACCGGAATGGCTGGCACCGGTGGCGGTCATTGCCCTTGCCGTGTTCGGCTACCTTGCCGCGAGGCAGATTCCGTCTGCCCCGCCGGCGGACCCAGGCCTGAAAATGAACTGGAATCTGTTCTCGGAAACGCTGGATATCCTGCGCTCAGCAAAACAAGTGCGCTCGGTGTGGATGAGCGTGCTGGGCATTTCCTGGTTCTGGTTTCTCGGCGCGGCCTATACCACCCAGCTGAAAGTCTACGTTGATGACTACTTGCACGGTACCGAAGGGCTATATGCCCTGCTGCTGGCGACCTTTTCTATCGGTATCGGCCTGGGCTCGTTCCTGTGTGAAAAATTCTCCGGTCGCCGGGTTGAGCTGGGTCTGGTGCCGATCGGCTCCATCGGCCTGTCGCTGTTCGGCATCGACCTGTTTTTTTCCTATCAGGGCATGGCCGGCCTCGATCAGGTTGATATTGCTGCCTTGCTGGCGGAGCCGGCCGGGATCCGGGTGATGATCGACCTGCTCGGCATCGGCGTGTTCGGCGGCTTCTATATCGTGCCGCTGTTCGCTATTGTCCAGTCGCGTTCGAATCCGCAGCACCTGTCACGCATTATTGCCGCCAACAACATTCTCAATGCGCTGTTAATGGTGCTGTCCGCAGCCACCGCTATTGTGCTGGTCGGCGTGCTGGAGCTGACCATTCCGCAGTTCTTCCTGCTTCTGGCGCTGGCCAATGTGGTGGTGGCCTGCTTTATCTACACGCTGGTGCCGGAGTTTGTCATTCGCCTGATAATCTGGCTGCTGACCCGCACCCTGTATCGGGTGAAGCTGCAGGGGCTGGAACAGATACCCGATGATGGCCCCTGTGTGCTGGTTTGCAACCATGTCAGCTACGTAGATGCCTTGCTGCTGGCCGGCGCTATTCGCCGGCCGGTGCGCTTTGTCATGTTCAAGCCGATTTATGATATGCCTGTGCTGAACTATATTTTCCGTACTGGCAAAACCATTCCGATTGATTCAAAGACCCGCAACCCGGAAATCTACACGCGCGCATTTGAGCGCGTGAAAGAGGAACTTGATAGCGGAGAAGTCGTCTGTATCTTTCCCGAGGGCAAGCTGACCAGCGACGGAGAGATTGATGAGTTCAAGAATGGCATCGAGAAAATCATTGCCAGCAATCCGGTGCCGGTGATTCCGATGGCATTACAGGGTCTGTGGGGCAGCGTGTTCAGTCACAAGGATGGCAAGGCGCTGACCAAACCGCCGCGACGATTCTGGTCGCGGGTGTCGCTGGTGGTCGGTGCGCCGGTGCCGGCGGATCAGGTCAGCGCCGCCGATCTGCGTCAACGGGTTCAGGCCTTGCGCGGAGACGCTGCCTGATGGCTTGGAGGCGTTGGATAACCCTCTGGCGAATGCTGGCGGTATTTGCTATTGCCCTGATCTGGATCGGCAGTCTTTGGCCGGCGAGTGAGCTGCGGCAGTTTGACCTGTCCTGGTTCAACGACAAGGTCGGTCACTTCCTTGGTTACTTTACCGTGGCGCTGCTATTGGCGCTGGGCTGGCGTCAGTCACCGCCGTGGCTGCTGTGGCTGATCGCCACCCTGAGTGGCGGCCTTGCCGAGTTGGCGCAGGGCTATCTGACCGCCAGTCGCTCTATGGAATGGCTGGATCTTGCCGCCAACGGCGGCGGCGCTCTGATCGGTATCGTTGTTGGTGTCAGCTGGTGCCGGCTGGTGGCGCCATCGGGTCGATAGCTGACATTCCGCTCCGGTGCAGGCTGACAGCAACTGCCGAGGCCGGGTCTCGCTGCGTCCCGGAAGATTGACGAACATGACGCCCTCCTGTTCGGAGGATCCGGTCATGACGCCATATCGCATTATTGCGGCCCTGGTCGCGCTATCGTCATTTACACCGCTGGAGGCTGACACGCTGTACCGATGTCAGGGCGCAGAGGGGGAGCCGCTGTTTGCCAACCGGCCCTGCGACGACCACAGCGAGCCGCTGGATTTGCCGGATATCGGCGTTATTGGCAGCGATGATGGCGGTGCCGAACTGCAGCGCCGGGTCGATGCCATGGCGCGTATTGCCGGGGTGGAGCCACCGAAACGCAAGCACGGCAAAAGCACGGGCCTGAGCTTTGGCGAGCGCATGACCTTGCGCCAGCTGGAGATCCGTCGTGATGGCCTGCGCCGGGATGTTGGCAATCAGGCGCTGGCAAGCCCATACCGGAAAAGCCTGGCCGATGAGCTGGCAATGGTGGAGCGGCGGATCAGGGAGCTGGAAAAGCGCCGCTGATCGCCGGCGCCGGAAAAATCCCTGCAGGCTGCCCGCCAAGCCTCTAGAATCTGCCCTTTCGATTCCGGCAGGAGCCTGCAGACATGAACGCCATGGCGCTTCTGGCACCCAAGTTTCTGGTGCTTTACACCTTCATTCTCACCGGCACCTATGTCCACTTTCGCGGCAAGGTGCGGCACAAGTTCCAGCGCCAGCTGCTGGATCATTCGACGATCATGGCGCCGTATAACTGCTTTGTGTACGCCACCTCCGCAGTGCCGAACAAGCCGTTTATCGAGCTGGAGAATTTCCCCGATCTGAAGTTGCTGCAGGACAACTGGGAAACCATCCGTGATGAGGCGGCGGCACTGTTTGACGAAGGTCACATCCGCGCTGCCCATGGCCATAGCGATCTGGCTTTCCATTCCTTCTTCAAATCCGGCTGGAAGCGTTTTTACCTGAAGTGGTATGGCGACATGCTGCCGTCGGCAGAAACCCTGTGCCCGAAAACCGTGGAGCTGGTGAATCGCATCCCTTCCCTGAACGCGGCCATGTTTGCCATGCTGCCTGCCGGTGGCCGTCTCACCGCGCACCGGGATCCGTTCGCCGGGTCGTTGCGCTACCACCTGGGTCTGATCACCCCGAACGACGACAACTGCTTTATTACCGTTGATGGCGAGGACTATTCCTGGCGCGACGGCGAAGGCGTGGTGTTTGACGAAACCTTTATCCACTCAGCCCACAACCGCACCGACAAGAACAGGATTATCCTTTTCTGTGATGTCGAGCGACCGTTCAAATGGCGGTTCGCTGAGGTGGTGAACCGCTTCTTCAAGAAAATTGCGGTTGCGGCATCCGCTTCGCAGAACGATGTTGGCGAGAAGCTGGGTGTACTGAACAGGCTGTTCAGCTACATCTATCTGCTGCGGATTCAGACCAAGAACCTGAAGAAATCCAACCGTACCCTGTACTACGCGCTGAAATGGCTGACTATTGGTGCGGCGGCGTACTTCATTTTCTTTCACGGCTTCAACAAAAGCGAGTAACCCGTGGCAGGGAGGGCGCATGGCGCCCTCTTCTTTGGCTGCAACCGGCAATCACAGCAGCGGACAGTTCATGCCGCCGAACTTCTTCTTAACTTGGCCAACACAGACCTTGGTGGCGATTCCAAACGGGTCGCCGGGAACCCTTTCACACGCTTTACGAGCTGCAAGGGCCTTAGCACACTCCGCAGCTGTGCCAGACGATTCTGCTGAAGCCTGATCTGCGGCCGCGTCGGACCCGGATGCTACAGGTGCAGATGGCGCGCTGGCTTCTATCATTGCTGTAATCACCGGATACGGAATGCCCTGCTTGCGTAGCCAGGCAGTTTCCTCACTATCAAATATGCGGTAGGGCTGCTGTGCTGATCTGTTAGTTGCGGCCAGCACGGTGCTAT
>JBFHPX010000133.1:0-6863 GCA_041592575.1 Alcanivoracaceae bacterium | reverse complement strand
GCCGCCTCCGGGCGGCCTTTGTTATTCAACCCCTGAGCAGCGTAGCGCCCTCTGACGACTATCCTGCCAAGCTGGCAACCAGGGACCCGCATGGCTGGCATCCACGGGCATCGTCTCGACACAGACACGGCTACCGATCTGACCAAGAAAGCTGTTTAACACCGCGGCCGGCACCTGAGTGTCTCGAGTGCCGTACAGGTGGCGCTGCGCCAATCCGGCCAACGCCCTCGCCTCGGTGGCCGGATCAAGCGATGCCGGTAATGGCGACAGCCCCTGACTCTCCACCCAGTAGGCCACGTCAAGATTGCCGGCCACCGTCATCAAGCCAGCCACTTCGACGTTGTTATCGTCAATAAAGCGCTGCGCCAGCAACGCCGCCAGCGCCGCGCCGCCTGAGTAGCCGACCAGTACGACCGGCCCCGACGCCACCGTCTGGCGGTGCACATCGATAGCCTCTGCCATCGCCTGCACCACCTCCGGGGCAAACCGTGCCGAAGTCCAGTAGCGCGGTGATACGGCCGGCCTCAGATACTGCCCGGGCCTGCCGAGATAGAGCAGGCTCGAGGCCGGATCTGCCGCCGCCAGCTGCAATGCCAGCGGCGCCAGTGGCGTCGGGTTGCGCGATGGCTGACTGGGGCTAACCCAGGCATAGCCATCGCCTTCGATAAAAATGTATAGCGTATCGCCAGGCTCGCCGGCGCGATAAAAGCCCTGCAGCGGTAACGACCCGTCAAAAACACGAGGCTGCAATCCGGCGGCGGTCGCCAGTGCATGGGCACGGTTTATCCGCTCCGATACCGGCATCACACAGGCCGACAGAGAGGCAAACAGACAAAGCGTCAGAGCGAACGGAATGGTTTTTTGCATCTGCTGCATTGTCGGGGATTCATGCCCGCCGCACCAGCAGCACAAAAAAAGAGGGCGCCACAAGGGCGCCCTCCGGTTTGCGACAATTGTCGTTCAGATTAGAACGGCATTTGTACGCGGACAGACACCAGGCTGGCATCAAACCCGTCACGCAGCTCCAGATCATAGTTGGCGCTGAACTCCAGGTTGCTCTCAGTGGCGTAGCGGTAGCCCAGACCCAGGCCGTAGATCAGCTCATCCTGCTCGACGCCGTTGGCAGTGTAGGTGCCAAGGCCGCTCAGGGTGGTGTCAACCGCTGCCTGCTCGGTGGCGCTGTCGAAGGCCAGACGCACATTGGTGGTGAATGCGCTGTTCTCGGACAGGGTGCGCTCGAACTCACCGTCCAGACCCAGAATGAGAGAATCCTCATCTGCACTGCCAGTGGTCAAGTTGAACGCACCGGCGCCGGTCTCGCCGTAACCATCGATGTCGACCTTGGTCCAGGTCAGGCCCACGCCCGGGGTGAAGGTCCAGTCTTCATTCAGCTCATAGACCCGCTTCAGCTCGGCGGCCAGCAACAGCTGGTTACCGTCATAGTCAGACTTCGCCACACCACCCGGAGTGGAACGGGCGCCTTCATAGCCGTGCATGCCGTAGCCCAGCTTCAGGTCCATGGAGGTTACATCGCTCATCACCCAGGTACCGTAGACGGTCACCTGTGTGGTGTCGATGTCCAGAGCAGAGGCATCCGCCTCCACTTCTGCGGCACCAAGGCCCAGAGCCACACCGACACGCCAGTCATCGCTGACCGCGCCGTCAACACCAACCACGAAACCGCTGCTGTCTACGTCGTAGCCGGAGAAGCCGTTCGCGTCGCTCTGCTCAGCCATACCGAAGTAAGGCTTGACCCACCAGGACTTGTCGCTGAAGCCGTCACCAGACGAGGCACCGCGAGTCTGGGACTGACGCTTGCTGACGATGCTGGTGGCCGCGGCGGAAGCATTGCGAGTGGCCTGTGCTGCTGCGCCGTTAACAGCCGGGTTGATGATACCCACTGCCGAAGCCAGCTGAGCGCCATTGGTAGAAGCGTTCAGGGCGGCGGCTGCCGCTGCCAGATCACCGCTTTGGCCGCCATTGAGCAGGCTGTCCAGCGCTGCTGCCTGACTGCCGGAAATGTCTACGCCGGCAGCACCAAACACCGTAGCGGCATCGTTGTAAGCCGCGGTCAGGTCGTAGGTATTGCCATCAATTTCACCGGTGAAGCCCCAGAACAGGTTGCCGCCGCTGAGCATGACTTCCGAGACTGGCGTAGTCAGCGTGCCGCCACTGAGGACATCGGCAAGCACATCGCCATCCTGCAGGGTGTTCCACGGATCAACGATGACGGCCAGGGTATTGGCGTCAGTCAGATCCAGGGTGCCGGTGGCGGTGATCTGCGCATAGGAACCGGTGCCCGACATTTCCACGGTCAGCTCGGCGCCAGTCTGGTTGGTGAAGTCACCAGCAACAAAGGTATCGCTGTGGTGCCAGGTGGTGATCGAGCCCGAGTTGGTCAGGGTCTTGGCGCTGCCGCCCAGATAGACGCCACCAATCATGGTGCCGCTGTTGCTGAGGGCGCCGCCGGTGCCGCTGCTTACATAGACTGCGTAGGCCCGCTCGGTATCATCACCAGCGCGCTGCAGGTCGGTGCTGATCAGACCGGAGTTGGTAATGGTGGTGCCTGCGGCCATGGACGATGCCCAGATGCCAGTGGCATAGGCGGAATCACCGCTGCGGGTTGCGTCGTTCACCGTTTTCACGATGATGTCGCCGGTATTGGTGATGCTGGCCGTGCCGGTCATGCCGCCAACGCTAATACCATAGGCACCTGCATAAGACGCCACCTCGTTAACCGCCTCGATAGAGATGGTGCCCGAGTTGGTAATGCTGGAGGTATCCGCCAGACTGCCGGTAGAAATACCGTAGACCGAAGCAGATGTCTGACCGACTACCTTCACATTGATGGAGCCGCTGTTGTCGATCGCGCCGGCACCACTCAGTGCGCTCGTGCTAATCCCATAGCCGTATGCTTCCCAGAGCCCGCCGTAGGCATAGCCAGTAATGCTGCCCGAGTTGGTCAGTGACGAGGTGCCGTTAATGGAGCCGGTGGCAATGCCGTAAAACGAAGCCGAATAATTCGGCGAGGACGCATAGCCAGAGATGCTGCCCGAGTTGGTCACCGTGGTGGCGCCATTCAAGGAGCCACTGACATACATGCCATAGACGGAAGCATCGCTGTTAGCACGTGACAGGCCGGAAACACGAATGGTGCCGGTGTTCTCGACGTTGGCATCGGTCAGGGTGCTGGTGCGGATACCATACAAGTAGTTGCCCACCTCACCGAACTCACCACCCGGTGTGCCTTCGATATCGATCACGCCGCTGTTGGATACGGTGCCGGTATTCAGGCTGCCCGTGTAAATACCATAAGCGGTGTTGGACGACACCTGATCATCCGCGCGCACACGAATGGTGCCGGTGTTATTCACCGAGGAACCGCTGTCGACGTTGCCTGTACGGATGCCGTAGACATCATTTTCCGAATAGGAGCTGACCGTCAGATCAATCAGCCCGGAGTTGGTGAACGCGGCATTATTGGACAGGGTGCCCCAAGTATACATGCCGTACGCTGACACCGACTCATATTCAGACGCGGTCTGATTGATGGTGATGGTGCCGGTGTTTTCCACCGTGCTGGCATCCACAGACCCGGCCACATAAATGCCGTAACCTGAAGCAGAGCTGCGCGCCTCGCCCATCAGGCTAATGGTGCCACTGTTGGATACCGTTGCCCCTGCGGACAGCGCGTTGGTGTAGATGCCGTACTGGGTTAAATCATCTTCACCGGCCGTGCCATTCAGGCTGATGGTGCCGGTGTTGGCAATCGTGCCGCCGGCTGAATTGCCGGTACGAATGCCATACTGGGTAACGTCGTCTTGGCCGCTGGCCTGCAGACTGATGCTGCCGCTGTTGATCACGGAACCGTTAGCAGCCCCGACCCGGATGCCGTACTGGGTGACCGACTCGTAAAGGGTGCTGCCGACCAGACTGATGCTGCCGCTGTTGATCACGGAACCGTCAGCATTCCCGGTTACCCGGATACCGTACTGGGTGATGCTTGATGCCTTGGCCTCAGCGATCGCGCTGATGGTGCCGCTGTTCTCCAGCGTACCGGTAGTGCCCACCGTGCCGCTCTGATACATGCCGTACTGGTACACGTAGGCGTCGGCAAACACCTCGGCATCCATGGTAATGGAGCCGGAGTTCAGGAACGAGCCATCGGTGGTACCGGAGGCATACATGCCGTACTGAGTGACACTGGAGGTGCGGTCGGTGCCCACCAGGGTAATGGTGCCGGTATTGCTGAATACGGAATCCGTGGAGATGCTGTCAACGTACATGCCATACGCTGTCCCCTCAGTGTCCGAAACAAAGTTGATGCTGATCAGTCCAGAGTTGGTCACCGTTGAGGCGCCATTCAGGCTGCCGGTCTCAATACCAACTCCATAAGCCTCATCGTTAGTGGCGGTACCGCTGATCAGAATGCGTCCCGAGTTGGTGACCGACGAGTCCGTCAGGCTGCTGCTGACATAGATCCCGTAGACATCGTCGATCTCGGAGGCGAAATAGTCCTCCAGCGAGATGGTGCCGCTATTGGTGATCTGCGAGTTGGTCAGGCTTCCGGACACGTAGATGCCGTAAGCAGATTCGATGGAGAGACCCGGGCTGGCGGCGTTCAGGTCAATCAGGCCACTGTTAGTGATGCTGGAATCGGTCAGGCTGCTGGTATAGATGCCATACAGGGAGACGTCATAGTCGCCGCGAATGCTGACATCCGCGCGGATCGTGCCGCTGTTGAGAATGCTGGAACCGTTGGTCAGGTCACTGGTGTAAATGCCGTAAAAGGTCACGTCGTCCCAGAAGGTGTCGGCGTTGTATGCAATCAGACCACTGTTGGTGATGCTGGCGGCGTCCATGGTCGAGGAGACATAAATGCCGTAAGCGGAGTCGCCGCTTATACCTTCAAAGCTCTGCAGGATCGAGCCGGAGCTGGCAATGGAACCACCTGTCATGCCACCGCTGACATAGATGCCGTACTGGTACCCGGAAGCGGAGCCCTGGTCAACAAAATCGGTGCGGATCTGGCCGCTGTTGCGGATCTCGCCATTCATGGCACCACTGACGTAGATACCGTAGTTGGAGCCGTAGCTGGTGGTGTCGGTCAGGATTTCTGCAGCGATCACACCGGAGTTGTTGATTACGCCGGTGGAGCCGACATCACCGTTTACATAAATGCCATAAGCCGAAGGGTATGAGTCCGACGAGTCAATCATCCCCTTGATAGTGCCGCGGTTAGTGATGGTGCCATCCAGATCGCCGCTGATGTAAACACCGGCCGCATAGTCACTGGTGGTGTCCTCACCGATGATGGTGCCGGTATTGGTCAGGCTGCCATCGAGAGTGGTGTCGTAGTAAACGGCGGTATCGGTACTTGAGATACGGCCGGCATTGGTAACGTTGATGCCGGTGCTCAGAACCGTGACGCCTTCATCAACGCGGCCACGGGAGCCCACCGACAGCGAATCGCCGGTAGTGTCGAGAACGCAGGAGGTGCCGGCGGTCGCGCCGCTGATGGTCGTGGCGACATTGCCGTCGCAGAGATCCACCGCCATTGCCTGGGCGCTGAAACCACTTGCGGCCATGGCCACAGCGTAGCTAAGGAGTTTTGGTTTCCACGTTTTATTCTTGCCAGGTCTGGATTTCATACTTCTAACTTCCCTTTTTGATTGCAGAAAAGACCAGTCGCCGCCTCCCCCTGGAACCCCCGGGCGATTTCGCAACAAGTCATCCTCGCCATTCACCCGAGTGTGGCGAAGTTTAGAAGGGTACTGCAATAAAGATGAGACATGATAGTACTCCTTAAGTATTATTTGTTCGCTGTAACGGGGCCTCGAATATGCTAGGCCCTTCCTTATCGGCGTAGATTCTGACAGCGTAAGATGCCGCATCAGCGGCCGCTATAACAAACATTCAACCTCAGGGATTAACAGTTCATGGACACAGGCGCTCCAATTGCCGCCGGGCAACGCAAGATATCCATCGATCAGGCGCTTCAGCTCGCCGTACAACATCAGCAGGCTGGTCGCCTGCAGCAGGCGGAACAACTGGCGCGCCAGGTCATTGGCATCAACCCCAATGTGGCGCCCGCATGGCAGATTCTCGGGGTGATAGCCCATCAGGCCGGCAACTTCGCCGCCGCCATAGAGAACATGGGGCGCGCCATCAAGCTGACGCCCATCAACCCCATTCTGTATGCCAACCGGGCGGAGCTTCATCGGCTGGCAGGCAACCTCGAAAATGCTGTGGCCGATGCCCGTCAGGCGATCAAGCTGGATCCGCGCTGCGCGCCAGCGCACAGCAATCTGGGTATTGCTCTGTACGACCAGAACGATCTGGACGGCGCGGAAGCGGCGCAGAAGCAAGCGCTCAAGCTGGATGGCAGGCTCCCCCACGCGCTTAACAATCTGGGCAGTATCGCCCGCAACCGACGCCAGCGGGAGCTTGCAGAGAAGTACTACCGGCAGGCGCTGGAGGTGTCACCCGATTATCTGGAGGCCGCCAACAATCTGGGTGCGATTCTGGCCGAGCGGGACCGCCCGGAAGAGAGCATCAAGGTATTGCTGGAAGTGGCTCGCCGCAACCCGAGCTATGGTGAGGCTCACTCCAATCTCGGCAACGCCTTTCTGGCCATGGAAGACTATGCCCGGGCGAAGAAGGCCTATCTCACCACGCTCAAGCTGAAAAAGGACCATCCGGAAGCGGTAGAGGGACTGGCCCGCTGCCTGCAGGAAGAGCGCGAGTACGATAAAGCTCTGGAGCTCGCGGAGCGCGCCATTCAACTGAACCCCGAGCGGGCTCAGCCCTATTCCCTCAAAGCCGGCATCCTTTCTGATCAAAGCTTCCCGGTAGAGGCACTG
>JBFHPX010000132.1:0-6872 GCA_041592575.1 Alcanivoracaceae bacterium | reverse complement strand
TGGCGTGGTCGATGATCTGATCGTCTACCGTCGTGCCAGTGATTACCGTCTGGTGGTGAACTGCGGTACTCGTGAGAAAGATCTGGCCTGGATGAATAATCAGGCCGCAGGTTTCGATGTGCGTATCAGTGAGCAGCCGACGCTGGCGATGATTGCCATTCAGGGGCCGAAGGCGCTGGATCTGGCCCGCTCATTGTTGCCGGCAGCGGATACCCTGATGACGCTGAAGCCGTTCCACTTTGTCGAGAGCGGTAGCTGGTTGCTGGCGCGCACCGGCTACACAGGTGAAGACGGTGCGGAAATTATTTTGCCCGGCAACAAAGCCGCGACCTTCTGGCAGGACCTGCACGCCGCCGGTATCAAGCCCTGTGGTCTGGGCGCCCGTGACACCCTGCGTCTGGAAGCCGGCATGAACCTGTACGGCAACGACATGGATGAAACCGTTTCGCCGCTGGAAGCGAACATGGGCTGGACGCTGGTGTTCAACGATCGTGATTTTGTTGGTCGTGCTGCGCTTGAGGCGCAGCAGGCTGCGGGTCATGCCGAGCTGGTTGGTCTGGTAATGGAAGAAAAGGGCGTGCTTCGCGCCCACCAGAAAGTGTTTACCAATAAGGGCGAAGGTGAAATTACCAGCGGCACTTTCTCGCCAACGCTGGGCCTGTCGATCGCGCTGGCACGCGTGCCGGCTGGCAGCCATGGCGATGCCGAGGTGGAAATCCGAAACAAGCGTATGCCGGTAAAAATTGTCCGGCCGCCGTTTGTTCGCCATGGCAAACAGGTTTACAAGCTGTCGTAACTGCACCGCAATCACACTATCCATCGCAACCAAAGGACAGAGTAATGAGCAACATTCCTGCTGAACTGCGTTATGCCAAAAGCCACGAATGGGTGCGTCTTGAGCATGATGGCACCGCCTATATCGGCATCAGCGAGCATGCCCAGGACGCCATGGGTGATCTGGTTTACGTCGAGCTGCCAGAAGTCGGTCAGATCGTCGCCGTTGCGGATGAAACAGGCGTGGTGGAATCGGTCAAGGCCGCTTCCGATATTTACGCCCCTGTGTCTGGTGAAATCATCGCCGTCAATGAGGCGTTGAACGACACCCCGGAGCTGGTGAATCAGGATTGCTACGGTGATGGCTGGCTCTACCAGATCAAGGTCGCTGACAAGGCTGATCTTGATGGCTTGCTCAGCGCTGAAGATTACGCCGCCCAGCTCGAAGAAGACGCCTGACCTGACACGGAACCCCCATGCCCTATATTCCCCACACCCCGGAAGATGTGCAGTCCATGCTCGACGCCATTGGCGTTGGCCGCATTGAGGATCTGTTCGACGAAATTCCGGCGCATCTGAAAGCCGGCGCACTGGAAAAGCTGCCTGACGGTCTCTCGGAAATGGAAGTGACTGCGCTGATGGCGGCGCGCGCGCGCCAGGATGAAGGCGCTGTCTGTTTTATCGGTGCCGGTGCCTATGAGCACCATATTCCGGCGGCGGTGTGGGAGATCGCCACGCGCGGTGAATATTACACTGCGTACACGCCGTATCAGGCTGAGGCCAGTCAGGGCACGCTGCAGACCATCTACGAATACCAGTCGATGATTGCCCATCTGACTGGCATGGATGTCAGCAATGCGTCGGTGTATGACGGCGCATCCGGGTTGTCGGAAGCAGTGTTGATGGCGCTGCGCGCCAACCGCAAATCAAAAGCCAGTCGGGTGTTGATGCCGACTGCCGTGCATCCGCTGTATCGGCGTGCCACCCGCGATATCGTCACCAATCAGGGCGTGACGATTGAGGAAGTGCCGTTCTGCAGCGAGCGCGGCGTCACCTTGCTGGAATCGCTTGCACCGTATGCGGGTGAAGATTACGCCGCACTGGTGATCGCCCAGCCGAACTTCTTCGGTTGTCTGGAAGATGTTGATGCCCTGACTGATTGGGCCCATGCCAACAATATGCTGGTGATTGCGGTGGTTAACCCGACATCGCTGGCGCTGCTCAAGCCGCCGGGCGAGTGGGGCGGCTTAAATGGAGCAGATAAGGGCGTCGATATCGTTGTCGGCGAAGGCCAGCCGCTTGGCGTGCCGCTGTCTTCCGGCGGCCCGTATTTCGGCTTTATGTGCTGCAAGCAGCAGCATGTCCGGCAGATGCCGGGCCGTATTATCGGCCGCACTGTGGATCTCGATGGCAAGCCCGGTTTCGCCCTGACCCTGCAGGCCCGTGAGCAGCATATCCGTCGTTCCAAAGCGACCTCGAATATCTGTACCAACCAGGGTCTGGCGATGACGGCGGCAACGATTTACATGTCGCTGCTCGGCGCCGATGGTTTGGCCAGCGTTGCCGGTCACTGCCATGCCAATACCAACCTGCTCGCCGACAAACTCTGTGCCATCAAGGGAGTGAAGCGACGCTTCAGCAGCGCGACCTTCCACGAAGTAGTGATTGAGCTGCCGCAGTCTGCCAACCTGACCCTGAAAGCGCTGGCGGCAAAAAATATTCTTGGCGGTTACTCGCTGGCCCCGGCCTATGGCTTCGACAATGCCATGCTGGTTTGCGCCACTGAGGTACGCACCCAGGATGAGATCGAACAGTATGCAGCCGCGCTGGCGGAGGTGCTGGCATGAACCGCGAAGCCCAACTGATTTTTGAAGTATCGAAAGCCGGTCGCCGTGCCTGGTCGCAGGCGCCGAAGCCGGTGGCGGACGACAAGCTGAATGATCTGCCGGCATCACTGCGTCGCCAGAGCAAGCCATTGTTGCCGGAAGTGTCCGAATTGCAGGTGGTGCGCCATTACACCAACCTGTCGAGCAAGAACTTTGCTATCGACAAGCAGTTCTATCCGCTCGGTTCCTGCACCATGAAATACAACCCGCGTGGTGCTAACCGTGCGGCCATGCTGCCCGGTTTTCTCAAGCGTCATCCGCTGGCGCCGGAAAGCCATAGCCAGGGCTATCTGGCCTGTCTGTTCGAGCTGCAGGAGTTTCTGAAAGAAGTCACCGGCATGAAGGGCGTATCGCTGACGCCGATGGCCGGCGCCCAGGGCGAGTTTGCCGGTGTTGCCATGATTCGCGCCTACCATGAAGCGCGTAACGACCATGAGCGCACTGAAATTCTGGTGCCGGAAGCCGCCCACGGCACTAACCCGGCCACCGCCGTAATGTGTGGCTACAAGGTGCGCGAAGTGCCGGTCAATGACGACGGCGACGTCGATCTTGAAGCATTGAAAGCGGCCTGTGGTCCGCAGACTGCCGGTTTGATGATGACCAACCCGTCCACCTGCGGCGTGTTCGAGCGACAGATTGAAGCGATCGCGAAAGCTGTCCATGAAGCCGGTGGTCTGCTGTATTACGACGGCGCCAACCTGAACGCGATTCTCGGCAAGGTGCGCCCGGGTGATATGGGCTTTGATGTGATTCACATGAACCTGCACAAGACCTTTGCCACGCCGCACGGCGGTGGTGGTCCCGGTGCCGGTCCGGTGGGCGTGTCCGAGCGCCTCAAGCCGTTCCTGCCGACGCCGATTGTTGGCCAGGATGGCGACAGCTATCGCTGGCTGACCGATGCTGATCTGCCGCAAACCATCGGCCACCTGTCCGCCTTTATGGGTAATGCCGGTGTGTTGTTGCGCGCTTATTACTACGCGCGTGCCCTCGGTCGCGAAGGCATGTTGCGAGTTGGCGAATACTCGTCGCTGGCGGCCAATTACATGCTCAAGCGTCTGCAGGCAGTCGGTTATACCGCCGCCTATCCGGAGCGTCGTGCCAGTCATGAATTTATTCTGACTCTGGCCAAGGAAGCGAAGGCGTTTGACGTCTCGGCCATGGATGTTGCCAAGCGCCTGCTAGATTACAACCAGCATGCGCCGACCACCTACTTCCCTCTGCTGGTACCGGAGTGTCTGCTGATCGAGCCGACCGAAACCGAAACCAAGGAAGCGCTCGACGAGTTTATCGATGCCATGGCGAGAATTCTCGAAGAGGCGCGGGAAAATCCGGAAATGGTAAAAGGTGCGCCTTACAGCCAGCCGGTACGTCGTCTTGATGACGTGCGTGCTGCCAGAGAGTTGAATCTGGTATTCCGTCCGGGAGCCAGCGCTTGAGTGTGCCGGTGCTCCGACTGAAGCGCGGCGAAGAACGCCGTCTTCGCAGTGGTCATCTGTGGATCTACTCCAACGAGGTGGACACCGCTGCTACGCCATTGAAGACGCTGACGCCGGGTGGCGAGGTGGTGATCGAGGATAGCCGCGGCAAACCGCTCGGCCGTGCCTACGCCAATCCGCATTCGCTGATCTGCGCGCGGTTGTTCGCCCGTGATCCGAACCAGTCTCTGGACCGGGCCTTTCTGGAAAAGCAGATTGCTCAGGCCGTTAATCTGCGTGAGGCGCTGTTCGAGGGCGGCTGCTACCGCGCCGTGTTTGGCGATGGCGACGGCCTGTCCGGTCTGGTGATCGATCGTTTTAATGATACTTTCGTTATCCAGTCCGGCACTGCCGGCATGGATGCTGCGCTCGATGATATCGCCGCAGCGCTGGATCATCTCTATAAACCGAAGAATATCGTCGTCAAGAGCGAAAGTGCGGTACGTGAACAGGAAGGCCTCGGTCTGATGGTGCAGGCGCTGAAAGGCGAGCTGCCGGCCGAAGTGCTGCTCAGTGAAAACGGCGTCGATTATTACGCGCCACTGGAAGAGGGGCAGAAAACAGGCTGGTTCTACGATCACCGTGCTGCCCGTCGTCGTATCCTGCCACTGGTGGCAGGTGCCCGCGTGCTGGACGTGTTTTCCTATTGCGGCGCCTGGGGTGTGCTGGCCGCAGCACGTGGTGCATCCTCGGTGACCTGTGTCGATTCTTCCGCCAGAGCGATCGAGTTTGTTCAGCGTAACGCCGAACTGAACGGCGTCGCTGAGCGGATGACAACGCTGGCGATGGAAGCCAATGCCGCGATGAAAGAGCTGATCCTGCAGGGCCAGCGTTTCGACGTGGTCATTATTGACCCGCCGGCGTTTATCAAGCGCAAGAAGGATTTCAAGAATGGCCTTGCCGGCTATCACGCCATCAACGAGCTGGCCATGCGTCTGGTGGAGCCGGGCGGCATACTGGTGAGCGCCTCCTGCTCCATGCATCTGTCCCGCGATCAGCTGATGGATGTGGTGCGCTCAAGCGGCCGTCACATTGATCGCTTTGTGCAGGTATTTGCTACCGAAGGTCAGGCCGAAGATCACCCGGTCCATCCGGCGATTCCGGAAACGGAGTATCTGAAAAGTATCTTTGCCAGGGTGCTGATGAATTCCTGATGCAAGGCAGGCGACTGCCGCTGACTATCAGTCACACCAGCCAATCAACGGTGAGCCAAGAGCATTATTTCTCTTTCTTCCGCTGCGCTCTTGGATGCGCACCGTCATAAACGCTGGCCAGATGCTGGAAATCCAGATGGGTATAGACCTGCGTGGTCGACAGGTTCGCATGGCCAAGCAGTTCCTGTACGGCGCGCAAATCACCGCTGGCTTCCAGCATATGGGTGGCGAATGAGTGCCGCAGCATATGCGGATGCAGGTGCTGCTCCAGCCCCCTCAGTTTTGCCGCCCGCGCCAGCCGCTGTTGTACGGTGCGGGCGGAAACGCGGCCGCCACGCGCGTTAACGAACAGCGCTTTTTCATTTGGATCTTTTATCAGGGTGATGCGCAGTTTGATCCAGGCGCGCACAGCAGCAATCGCCGGGGCGCCAACGGGCAACACCCGGGACTTTGAGCCCTTACCAGTCACCACCATCTCGCCGTCGCGAAAGTCGATGGTGTCGATATCAAGGCTGACCAGTTCCGCCAGCCGCAGGCCGGAAGAATAGATCAGCTCCATCATCGCCTGATCGCGCAGTGCCAGCGGGTCATCCTCACTCTGATTGTCGAGCAGGTGACCCACCTGTTCCTGATCCAGTGTTTTCGGCAATCGCTTTGCACTTTTCGGTGCGCGGATGCCGTCAGCGGGATTGTCCGTTGCCAATCCCTCGCGCAGCAGAAAACGGTAGAAGGTGCGCAATGATGACAGCATCCGCTGGATGGAAGTGCCGCCCTTGCCGCGGCGATGCGACATGGCAACCAGTGCACGCACTTCGTGCTGGCTGACCGCCGACCAGTCGCGCAGGCCACGCTCTTGCAGCAGGCTGGCGGCCTGCTCAAGATCGCGCTGGTAATTGCTCAGGGTATGGGGTGAGAGGCGTCGCTCGCTGCCGATGTGTCTGGCGAAAGCCTCGATGGGCTCGGCAAGAGACGCCGGCAGCTCAGGCACGCTTGGCTTCGAGGCGGCGCGCGTCACGCAGGGTGTCCGCCAGGCGGCGGGCGATGACATCGCCCAGATGGGTGATGAAAAGCGTGCCGAGTGAACTGCGGAAATGGTGCTCGTCGAAACTGCCGATGGCGAGCAGGCCCTGACGGCCCTGAAAATCAAGCGGCACCATGGCAGCTGATTTCACCTCATCGGCGTGCTGCGGAAACAGTTCGCGCACTTCATCGTCACGGAGAATGCCGCAGACCGCCTTGCCCTGACGCAGCAGGGTTTGCAGTGCGTCGTGCTGGGCACTGCTGTCGACCGCGCGGACATGCTCGCGCAGTGCGCCATCAACCGGGATATCGCGGTCATAGATCAGCAGAGTCACCGCATCTGAGCCGAATCGGGTTTTCAGGCTGTCGATCAGCGCCTTGCACAGCGGTTCAAGGCCTTTGGCCTCAATCAATTTAAGGGTCAGCTGGCGGGTCTTTTCGAACAGGCTGTCGTTTTCGCGGGCAATATCGAGCAGGGCATTGAGGCGTTCGCGCAGCTCGGTATTACGATCACGGAGGATGCTGGCCTGACGTTCCAGCAGCGACACCGCTTCGCCGCGGGG
>JBFHPX010000131.1:0-6874 GCA_041592575.1 Alcanivoracaceae bacterium | reverse complement strand
GCAACTGGAGCGGGCGGATGCCCGCTTTCGCATTGTTGCGGCACGGTTTGATTGTCTTGACCGGATTGTCGCCGAGGAAGGCCGGCAGGTAGACGGGCTGCTGATGGATCTTGGTGTGTCGTCACCGCAGCTTGATGATGCTGAGCGTGGCTTCAGCTTTCTGCGTGACGGCCCGCTGGATATGCGGATGAATCCGGATGCCGGCATCAGTGCCGCCGAATGGCTTGCCCGTGCCGATGAAAGAGAAATCGCCGACGTGCTTTACCGTTTCGGGGAAGAGAAAAAATCCCGACGTATTGCCCGGATGATCTGCGAAATGCGCAAGCAGCAGCCGCTGACCCGGACCACGGAACTGGCGGCATTGATCGAGCGCGCCATCGGCCGTGGCGAGCCGGGCAAGCATCCGGCCACGCGCAGCTTTCAGGCCATCCGCATCTACATCAATCAGGAGTTGGCGGCGCTGGAGAATCTGCTGGCGCAGTCAATTGATAGTCTCGCACCGGGCGGTCGCTTGCTGGTGATCAGCTTTCATTCCCTTGAAGATCGTATCGTCAAACAGTTTATTCGTGATGAGTCGGGTCGGGCGCCGATGCCGCGAGGACTGCCGATTGAAATGCCGGCGCCGCGGCTGCAGCCGCTCGGCAAGGCTCGTTATGCCAGCGAGGCGGAAGTGAGGCGTAACCCTCGCGCCCGCAGCGCGGTGCTGCGTATTGCCGAGCGGGTGGCAGCATGATGATCTGGCGGCTCGAAACCCTGCTGGTCTCGCTGCTGGTGCTGTCGGCACTGGCGGTGAGCTGGTCGGTCCATGAGTCGCGCCGCCTGACCAATGAAGTCCAGCGTTTGCAGTCCGAGCATAATCGTTTGCAAACCGAGTGGGGGCAGTTGCTGCTGGAGCACAGCACCTGGGGTGCTTACGCGCGGGTTGAGCGCATGGCGCGAGAGAAGCTGTCGATGGCACAGCCGGACGCCAGTCAGCGCGTGGTGGTGACGCCATGAGAAATGTGCCGCGCCGCAATCCCGCCTCGCTTCGTCGCCGCTTCCTGTTTATGGCCGGTGTCTGGTGCCTGCTCGGTACTGGTCTGATCGCCCGGGCAGTGGACCTGCATGTGCTGCAGCATGATTTTCTTGCCCGTCAGGGCGATATGCGCAACCTGCGGGTTGAGCCGTTGGCTGCCTACCGTGGTGTAATCTCCGATCGTGATGGTCGGCCGCTGGCGGTCAGTACGCCGGTCACCACCTTGTGGGCGAATCCGCGCGAAGCGCTGGAGTCCCGCGACAGTTGGTCAAAGTTGACCGGCAACCCGGTACTCGACAGCAAAACGCTGGCGCAGCGGGTAATGCCGAATTCGCAGCGTGAATTTATTTATCTGGCTCGTCATCTGGCGCCGGAGCAGGCCAAGCGGGTGCTCGACCTGAATGTGCCCGGCATCTACGCGTTGACCGAGTACCGTCGCTACTATCCGGCGGCGGAAGTCACCAGTCATCTGGTCGGCTTTACTAATATTGATGATGTTGGCCAGGAAGGCGTTGAGTTGTCGTTCGAAGAGACCTTGCGCGGGGAGGTCGGACGCAAACGCGTGGTTCGTGATCTTATCGGTCGGGTTATTCAGGACATCGAAATTCTCGATGAGGCGCGCCCGGGTCAGGATGTGCAGCTGAGCATTGATCTGCGGCTGCAGTATCTGGCCTACCGTGAGTTGCTTGCAGCCGTCACTCGCCACAATGCTACTGGCGGTTCGGTAGTAGTGCTGGATGCCAGTACCGGCGAAATTCTGGCAATGGTGAATCAGCCTGGCTATAACCCGAACAATCGCGTTGGTCTGGCGCCGGCAACAATGCGTAATCGCGCGGTGACTGACCTGTTTGAGCCAGGTTCCACGTTGAAGACCGTTACTCTGGCGACAGCGCTTGAATCCGGCATGGTTTCACCAGACACGATTGTGGATACCCGCCCTGGCACCATCCGGGTTTCCGGCAAGACCATTCGCGATCACCGTAACTATGGTGTCATCGATATCACCACGGCGTTCAGTAAATCATCCAATGTCACCACCACCAGACTGGCGCTGGATATGCAGCCGCAGCAGCTGCAGAACATGCTGGACCAGTTTGGTTTCGGTCGGGCGACCGGTATTCCGTTCCCGGGGGAGAGTGACGGTGTGCTGCCGTTGCGCAGCCGCTGGCGCGATATTGAGCAGGCAACGCTTTCCTATGGTTATGGCATGTCTGTTACTGCCCTGCAGCTGGCTCAGGCCTATGCCGTTATTGCAAATGATGGCGAGCGTGTGCCGGTATCACTCACGCGTGTAGCGGAAGCACCGCAGGGTGAACGGGTGCTGTCATCGGCAACGACAAAGATGATGGTCGATATGCTCGGCGCAGTGGTAACAGATGAAGGCACCGCGCGACTGGCACGGGTCAATGGTTATCAGGTCGGCGGTAAAACAGGCACCGTGCACAAGATTGTTAATGGTGCCTATGCAGACGACAACTACCTGAGTTTGTTTGCCGGTATTGCACCGCTGGACAGCCCCCGTTATGTCACCGTGGTGGTGATTGATGATCCGGCGGGCAAGGCTTACTACGGTGGCGAGGTGGCGGCACCGGTATTTTCACGAGTCATGGAGGGCGTGCTCAGAACCTTGAACGTGGCGCCGGAATCGTCGCCTGGCATCTGGGCCGGCGGCGCCGTTGCTGGGGGGCGCTCATGATGACCTTGCAACAGCTGCTGCCGGATCTGCCGCTGTCATCACAGCATGGCCAGCGAGCGATTCACGGCTTGCGTCTCGACAGTCGCCGGGTTCGTGATGGCGATCTGTTTGTTGCCCTGAGCGGCAGCCAGCGCGACGGTCGACACTTTGTTGAAGCGGCCATTCTCGCTGGCGCGGTGGCGGTGCTATCGGAAGCAAAGCATTTCTCTGAGGCAGAGCAGGGTGGCGTGCCGATGATCGGGGTTCCGGCGCTGTCAGCCAACCTGCATCAGCTTGCCGCCCGATTCTATCAAGACCCGATGGCATCCATGTCGGTGCTGGGCGTGACGGGCACCAACGGCAAAAGCAGCGTTGCCTGGTTTCTTCGCGACGCCATGAACGCGGTGGGTATGCCGTGCGGCCTGATTGGCACTCTTGGTGCGCATTTTTCTGATTATCACGACGATGTCGGCCACACCACCCCGGATACGCTGACGTTGCATGAATCGCTGGCCGCCTTCAGGGATCGCGGGGCCAGGTTTGTCGCCATGGAGGTGTCATCCCATGCATTGTCACAGGGCCGTTTGGCCGGTGTGCCGGTGTCGGTCGCCGGGTTTACCAACTTGAGCCGAGATCATCTTGATTATCACGGTGATATGGACAGCTATTTTTCTGCCAAGCAACGGCTGTTTCAGGGGGCTGATCTTACTGGCGCGGTAGTCAACACCTCCGACCGTTATGGTCAGCGGCTGGCAGACGGATTGTCCACCAATATTCGTTGCCTTCGGGTTGCCGGCAAGAACGCCGACATAGACTGCCAGCGAGCGCAACTGACGGTGGATGGTCTGCAGGCACAGATCCGCATCGGCGCTGAAACAGTTTCGCTACAGGCTCCACTTTACGGTCGTTTCAATATCGACAATCTGATGATCGTCGCCGGTGTGCTGGCCTTGCAGGGACTCGATACGCGCACCATCGAGCGTGCGCTGGCGGCAGTGACGCCGGTGCCGGGCCGGATGCAGCCGGTATGGGATGGTATTGGTCCTGCTGTGCTGGTGGATTATGCGCACACGCCGGATGGTCTGGAGAAGGCATTGCAATCCACCCGTGAACATTTTCACGGCAAGCTCTGGTGCGTGGTGGGTTGTGGTGGTAATCGCGATGTCGGCAAACGACCGCAGATGGCGGCGGTGGCGGAAAAGCTGGCCGATCACCTGGTGTTTACCTCGGATAACCCGCGCCATGAATCAGCGCAGTCGATCATCAATGACATGCTCTCCGGAGTGATGCAACGAGATGCGGTAATGGTGATCGCCGATCGTGCTGCTGCTATTCGTCATGCGCTGATGCAGGCAGACAGGGCCGACGTGGTCCTGATCGCCGGCAAGGGCCACGAACGCTGGCAGGAAGTTGGCGATCAGCGGATTCCGATGGATGACCTGCAGCTGGCGCGCGATGCGCTGCGTGAGAGAAATGGGGGTATGCAATGAAACTGTCCCATGCCGCCTCCCTGTGTCAGGGTACCGTTTCCGGTGCCGATGTTGATTTCGTCAGGGTTTGCACCGATACCCGCAGCATTCTTCCCGGCGATCTGTTTGTTGCCCTGCGCGGCGAACGTTTTGACGGCCATGACTTTATTGCCGAAGCCGTTACGGATGGAGCGGTTGCCGCTGTGGTGGAGCAACCGGTGGCGACACTGCCGTCGATTCAGGTCAGCGATACTCGCAAGGCGCTCGGTTTGCTGGCGGCAGGCTGGGCGGCAGAGGTGCCAATGACCCGCATTGCTGTGACCGGCAACGCTGGCAAAACCACCGTCAAGGAAATGATTGCCTGCATGCTCAGCGGCGAGCCGGGAGACCCGACAGTCCATGCCACGCGCGGCAACCTGAATAACGATATCGGTGTGCCACTCACCTTGCTGGCGGTCAAGCCTGAAACTCGATTCGGGGTTTTTGAGCTCGGCGCTAACGCTCCAGGTGAGATTGCCTGGACCGTGTCACTGGTGCGTCCGCATGTGGTCATGATCACCAATGTGACCGGCGCTCACCTTGAAGGTTTTGGCTCAATGCAAGGTATTGCCAATGCCAAATCGGAGATCTTTACCTCGGCGGCGAACAACGCCGTTGCCATCATCAATGCCGATGACAGCTTCGCTGAGTTCTTCGCTGGCCGTGCGGCTGATGCCGGGTTGCGGGTGATCCGTACCGGCAGGGCCGCCGGCACCGATTGGCGGGCGATCGACATCGTCCTGCATAGCCAGTCTCTGGCGTTTACGCTGATCTATCCGGGCGGCCAGCAACGTATTGAATTGCCGCTGCCCGGCGCACACCAGATCAGTAATGTCCTGATGGCTCTGGCGGCGGTTGCGGAGGCTGGCGTCGCGGTTAGCGATGCGGCCGCCAGACTGGCGAATCTGAAGCCGGTCAAGGGACGTATGAACATTCAGCAGATTGCCGATGGCACGCTGGTGGATGACAGCTACAACGCCAACCCGGGTTCTGTGCGTGTGGCGATTGACTGGCTGGCAGCCCAGGCAGCGCCGCGCTGGTTGGTGCTTGGCAATCTGGCCGAGCTTGGTCCGGATGAAAAGCAGATTCATCGCGAGCTTGGTGTTTATGCCAGAGAGGCGGGGCTGGACGGGCTGGTGGTGGTCGGCCGGCTGGCTGCGGAAGCGGCGCAGGCATTTGGCACTGCGGCTAAATGCGCAGATGACTATCAAGCCGCGGCCGATCTGGTACGTCCGATTCTCAATCAGGCTGGCACGGTGCTGGTCAAAGGCTCACGCAGTGCCGGAATGGATGCGGTCATCACTGCCTTGCAGGCAAACGAGGAGATGCACTGATGCTGCTCTGGCTGGCGGAATACCTCGCGCAGTTTCATAAAGGTTTTCTGGTGCTGCAGTACATCACCCTGCGGGCAATTTTCAGTGTGCTGACGGCGCTGTTTATCGCCTTCGTTGTCGGTCCGGTGATGATCCGCAAGTTGAAGCAGTATCAGGTTGGCCAGTCGATTCGTGATGATGGCCCGAAAAGCCATTTTTCCAAAGCTGGCACGCCGACCATGGGTGGCGCCCTGATTCTGGTGGCGATCGTTCTTTCCGCCCTGCTGTGGGCGGATCTCGATAACCGTTATGTCTGGATTACCCTCGGTGTCCTGGTGGTATTCGGGGCGGTGGGCTGGGTTGATGACTGGCGCAAGGTGATTCAGAAGAACTCCCGCGGGCTGCCGGCAAAGTGGAAATATCTCTGGCAATCTGTGGGAGCCATCGGCGCAGCATGCGCGCTTTATTTCACTGCCCAGAGCCCGGCAGAAACCCAGCTGATTGTGCCGTTCTTCAAGGATGTGGCGATCAACATGGGTGTGTTTTACATCGTCCTGACTTATTTCGTTATTAACGGCACCAGCAACGCGGTGAACCTGACCGATGGTCTGGATGGTCTGGCGATCATGCCGACGGTGCTGGTGGCGGCAGCACTGGGGATCTTTGCCTACGCCTCCGGTCACGCCCAGTTTGCAAGCTATCTGCATATCCCCTACATCGCCGGCTCCGGTGAACTGGTGGTGCTGGTCGCAGCGTTATGCGGTGCCGGTCTTGGTTTTCTCTGGTTCAACACCTATCCGGCTCAGGTTTTTATGGGCGATGTTGGCGCTCTGGCACTGGGTGCCATGCTCGGGGTGATGGCGGTGATTGTTCGTCAGGAGATCGTCCTGTTCATCATGGGTGGCGTGTTTGTCATGGAGACCGTGTCGGTAATGCTGCAGGTGGCATCGTTCAAACTGACTGGTCGACGCATTTTCCGTATGGCGCCGATTCATCATCACTTCGAACTGAAGGGATGGCCGGAGCCAAAGATCATTGTTCGTTTCTGGATCATCACCCTGATTCTGGTGTTGATCGGTCTGGCCACACTGAAGATTCGCTGAGGAGCAACGGGTGAGCGCAGCGTTTGATCTGGTCATCGGGCTTGGCATAACCGGGCAGTCTTGTCTGCGTTACCTGCTGGGTCAGGGAGAGCCGGTGCGGGCTATGGATACCCGTGCCGAGCCGCCGGCTATCGCCGCGGTGCGCCAGCAGCTCAGCGGAGTGCCGATTCACACCGGTGGACTGCGCGAGGACTGGCTGAATGAGGCGCGGCGATTGATCGTCAGTCCAGGTATTGCCGTTTCCACCCCGGAAATTGCTC
>JBFHPX010000130.1:0-6911 GCA_041592575.1 Alcanivoracaceae bacterium | reverse complement strand
CCCACGCCCGAAGCGTAGGACAGAGCCAGCTTCTTGGCGTTGCCCGAAGCATCCTGATAGATAGCGATCAGGTCAGGAATGCCGCCGCCTTTGACGAACTCGCTGCGTACGGTGTGACCAGGCGCCTTGGGCGCGATCATGATGACGTCGAGATCGGCGCGTGGTACCACCTGATTGTAATGAATGGCAAAACCATGCGCGAAAGCCAGAGTGGCGCCCTTCTTCAGGTTTGGCTCAATCTCATTGCGGTACAGCTGGGACTGGAACTCGTCCGGGGTCAGAATCATGACCACATCCGCCCACTGCACGGCCTCCGGCACAGGCTTGACGGTCAGGCCGGACTTCTCGGCCTTGGCAGCTGACGTCGAACCCGGGCGCAGGCCGACGACAACGTCAACGCCAGAGTCTTTCAGGTTGTTGGCATGGGCATGGCCCTGCGAGCCGTAGCCGATAACGGCCACTTTCTTGCTCTTGATGATCGAAAGATCGCAGTCTTTATCGTAGTAAACTTGCATGATTTTCCCCTGTTGACTCGCCGCCGGCATTCGTTAAGGCGGCGAATAATACGATTCTGCCGGCGATTACTCCACCACCGGCACGCAAATCAGATACTCAATACCTTTTCACCCCGGGCAATGCCGGAGACCCCGGTCCGCACCACTTCCAGCACCTGAGCGTCACCTATGGTGCCGATAAAGGCGTCCAGCTTGTCCGAAGTGCCTGCCAGCTGGACGGTATAGACCGAGCTGGTCACATCGACAACCTGACCACGGAAGATATCAACTGTACGCTTGACCTCGGCACGCTGGGCACCGGTAGCCTTGACCTTGCACAACATCAGCTCGCGCTCGATATGGGCACCCTCGGTCAGGTCGACCAGCTTGACGACCTCGATCAGCTTGTTCAGGTTCTTGGTGATGCGCTCAATCTGCCGATCATCGCCAAAGGTGGTCAGGGTCAGTCGGGAAAGGGTCTTGTCCTCGGTCGGCGCCACGGTCAACGTTTCGATGTTATAACCGCGCTGAGAGAACAGACCGACCACGCGGGACAGCGCACCTGGCTCGTTTTCCATCAGGATCGAAATAATCCGTCTCATGATCAGGTCCGCTCCGTTTTGCTGAGCCACATATCGCGCATCGCACCATCGGCAATGTGCATCGGATAAACGTGCTCACTCGGATCCACGTAGATATCCATGAACACCAGACGATCCTTCAGGGAGAACGCTTTCTCCATGGCCGCATCCAGATCCTCGATACGATCGACGCGCATGCCGACATGGCCATAAGCCTCGGCCAGACGAACGAAATCCGGCAGGGAGTCCATGTAGGACTGACTGTGGCGACCGCCGTACTGCATGTCCTGCCACTGCCGCACCATGCCCAGCGCCTGGTTATTGATGTTGATGATCTTGATCGGCAGGCCGTACTGCAGGCAGGTGGACAGCTCCTGAATATTCATCTGGATCGAGCCTTCCCCGGTGACGCAGGCAACCGTTGCATTCGGGAACGCAAACTGCACGCCCATCGCCGATGGCAGCCCAAAGCCCATGGTGCCGAGACCACCAGAATTGATCCAGCGACGCGGCTTGTCGAACTTGTAAAACTGGGCCGCAAACATCTGGTGCTGACCGACGTCGGAGGTCACGTAGGCATCACCTCCGGTGGCACGATACAGCGCCTCCACCACCTGCTGCGGCTTCATTGGACCATCACCGTTGGTCTCGTAGCGCAGGCCGTGATACTCGCGCCAACCCTGAATTTCCTGCCACCAGCGCTCCAGCGCCTTTTCATCCGGGCGTTCGGCGGACTCCTCCACCATTGCCACCATGTCTTCGAGCACCTGCTTGACCGGACCAACGATCGGCACATCGGCGCGAACATTCTTGGAAATCGTCGCAGGATCAACGTCGACATGAATGATGGTGGCGCCCGGGCAAAACTTCTGCGTGTGGTTGGTAACGCGATCATCGAAACGGGCCCCCACGGCAACAATCAGATCACTGCTGTGCATGACCATGTTGGCTTCATAGGTGCCGTGCATGCCAAGCATGCCGAGGAACTGCTTGTCCGACCCCGGATATGCACCAAGCCCCATCAGGGTGTTGGTGACCGGGAAATTCAGCAGCCGCGCCAGCTTGGTCAGATGTTCACTGCCTTCCCCAAGAATCACCCCGCCGCCGGCATAAATCACTGGCCGGCGAGCTTTCATCATCTCGTCGACTGCCTTGCGAATCTGCCCGGAGTGGCCACGCGCCACCGGCGAGTAGGAACGCATTTTGACTTTCTTCGGGTACTCGTAAGGCAGCTTGACCAGCGGGCTGGTCTTGTCCTTGGGAATATCAATCAACACCGGCCCAGGGCGGCCAGTTGTGGCAATGTAGAACGCCTTCTTGACCATCTCCGGTATGTCTTCGACATTGCGCACCGAGAAACTGTGTTTCACGATCGGCCGGCATATCCCGACCATGTCGGTTTCCTGAAATGCGTCATCGCCAATCCAGTCAGAACGCACCTGACCGGACAGCACAACCATCGGAATGGAGTCCATATAGGCAGTGGCAATGCCGGTAACGGCATTGGTCGCGCCAGGACCGGAGGTGACCAGTACCACGCCGGGCTTGCCGGTGGCACGGGCGTAACCGTCTGCCGCATGGGTTGCCGCCTGCTCGTGGCGGACCAGAATATGTTGCACCTTGTCCTGCTGGAACAAGGCGTCATAGATGTGGAGGACGGCACCACCCGGGTAGCCGAAAATGATCTCAACTCCTTCATCCTGCAAAGCGCGGACAACCATCTCCGCACCAGATAACTTTTCCACAGTGAAGCCCTCTGCTGGTCAAACCACTTCAGCCGGCACGGCGGCGCCGTCCAGCTCTGGCATTTTCCATCGTCGGTTTTCTCGTCTGCGAAAGGAAAGCGCTGCTGGGCTTTCCGTCATGCCGGGCGGGGGTTGACCGCCTCGGAGCAGACTGTGGGGATGGTGTGGCAGTGTCACTGCTGGGACGCCGCGGTAACGACGCCCGGATTCCCGGCCGGTCCGTCACGGGGGTGGTGCGACGGTCGGTCTCGAACTCCGGAGACCGGCAATTCTGGCAGATTCGCTCTTGTTGTCAAACAGTTGCCGCCCGGCCGGGGTTGCCGCCACTGGCCAAGGCAGGGCATTCTAATGGCATCAGGCACTTTACTTACGGAGAAACCATGGCCCGGCCCACCCGATTACTGATTACCGTGATGATCGGCTCCCTGCTGTGCAGCCCGGTGCTGGCCGCCAAGTTCTACCGCTGGACCGACGACAAGGGCGTCACCCATTACACCCAGACCCCTCCTCCGGAGGGCACTCAGGGCAAGGAAGTCCGCATTCAGGGTGGCGCCTCATCGGATCAGGACGAGGAACTGCAGCGTCTTGAGCAACAGCGCCAGCAGGCGGAAGCGGAGCGCAAGCGTCAGGCCGAGAAGGCCGCAGAGGCAAAGCGAGAGCAGGAAAAACCCGCCGAAGTGACTCAGGAGCGCTGCGAACAGCACCGCAAGAACCTGGAGGAGCTGCGCAACAAGCCTGTGGTCCGGGCCACCGACCCTGCCACCGGAGAAGTGACCACTCTGGATGCCGACGCCCGGCAAAAGATGATCGATGACACTCTCAAGGCATTGGAGAAGTGTGACTGACACGCAAGCCCCGAACCAGAAAAGGCCGTCAGTGACGGCCTTTTCTGTTTATGCGGCAAACTCAGTGCGCCTTGCCAAAACTCAACTGATCACCATCCACCTCAATCCGGACGGTATCTCCAGGCGCGTAACTGCCGCCCAGAATTCGCTGCGCCAGCGGGTTCTCAATACGCTGCTGAATGGCCCGCTTTAATGGCCTCGCACCGTATACCGGGTCATAGCCGGCCGCCACCAGCAGATCCAGCGCCGCGTCAGACAACACCAGCCGCAGATCCCGTTCAGCCAAACGGCGACGCAGCCCCTCAAGCTGGATGTTGGCAATACCGTGAATCTGGTCACGCGCCAGCGGATGAAATACCACCACCTCGTCAATCCGGTTGATGAATTCGGGGCGGAAGTGACCACCCACCACATCCATCACGGCAGACTTCATGCGCTCATAGTTTTCCTCGCCCGCCATGAGCTGTATCAGGTCGGACCCGAGATTCGACGTCATCACAATCACCGCATTGCGGAAATCCACGGTGCGCCCCTGCCCGTCCGTGAGGCGACCATCATCAAGCACCTGCAAAAGGATGTTGAACACATCCGGATGCGCCTTCTCGACCTCGTCAAGCAACAGCACAGCATAGGGTCGGCGGCGTACGGCCTCGGTCAGATATCCGCCCTCCTCATAACCGACATAACCCGGCGGCGCGCCAATCAATCGAGCAACGGAATGCTTCTCCATGAACTCGGACATATCGATCCTAACCATGGCCTCTTCGGTATCGAACAGGAATTCGGCCAGCGATTTGCACAGTTCGGTCTTGCCGACACCGGTCGGACCGAGAAACAGGAACGAGCCATTCGGTCGATTCGGGTCAGACAGGCCGGCGCGGGAACGACGCACTGCATTCGCCACAGCCTGCACCGCTTCATCCTGACCAACCACACGCTTATGCAGCGCATGCTCCATTCTCAGCAACTTTTCGCGCTCGCCCTCGAGCATTTTCGACACCGGGATGCCGGTCCACTTTGACACCACCTCGGCAATTTCTTCATCGCTGACCTTGTTACGCAGAAGCTGCGTTTCCACTTCCGCACCCTTGGCCTCGGCCAGCTTGCGCTCAAGCTCCGGAATGACCCCGTACTGCAGCTCCGACATACGACTGAGATCGCCTGCACGACGGGCCTGATCCATCTCCACCCGAGCTTTTTCCAGATCTGCCTTGTAGTTCTGGGCGCCGGCCAGAGTCGCCTTCTCGGCATCCCATATTTCCCGCAAGTCGGCATACTCCTTTTCCAGCCGGCCGATATCTTCCTCCAGCTTGTCGAGCCGCTTTTTACTGGCATCGTCGGTTTCCTTACGAACCGCTTCGCGCTCCATCTTCAGCTGAATCAGCTTGCGATCAAGACGATCCATTTCCTCCGGCATGGAATCGATTTCCATACGGATACGGCTTCCAGCCTCATCAATCAGGTCGATGGCCTTATCCGGCAACTGTCGATCAGTGATGTAACGCTGGGACAGCTTAGCGGCAGCGATAATCGCTCCATCAGTAATTTCGACACCATGGTGCACCTCGTAACGCTCTTTCAAGCCGCGCAGTATGGCTATGGTGTCTTCCACCGATGGCTCATCCACCAGCACTTTCTGGAAGCGCCGCTCCAGCGCCGCATCCTTCTCGATATACTGGCGATACTCATCCAGCGTTGTCGCGCCAACGCAATGCAACTCGCCACGGGCCAGCGCCGGCTTAAGCATGTTGCCGGCATCCATGGCACCGTCAGCCTTGCCAGCGCCAACCATGGTATGCAACTCGTCAATAAAAAGAATGACGCGACCTTCCTGCTTGGCCAGTTCATTCAGCACAGCCTTCAGGCGCTCTTCGAATTCGCCTCGATACTTTGCCCCGGCGATCAATGCAGCCATATCCAGTGACAGCACCAGCTTGTCTTTCAAGCCCTCTGGCACCTCGCCGTTAACAATGCGCTGAGCCAGACCTTCGACGATCGCTGTTTTACCGACGCCGGGCTCACCGATCAGCACCGGATTGTTCTTGGTGCGCCGCTGCAAGACCTGAATAGTGCGGCGAATTTCGTCATCACGACCAATCACCGGATCAAGCTTGCCCTCTTCCGCCCGCTTGGTCAGATCCACGGTGTATTTGTCCAGCGCTTCACGTTTGTCTTCGGCATTGGGATCGTTCACCGATTCGCCTCCACGCAGTTCATTGATTTTCTCCGCCAGCACTTTCTTAACCACGCCGGCTCGAGACAGGATCTTGCCAAGCTCACCACCATCATCGCAGGCGGCCAGCAGTACTGCCTCACTGGAAATATACTGATCGCCACGTTGCTGCGCCTCGCGATCGGCCAGATTGAAAAGCCGACTGAGGTTTTGCGACACCTGCACATCACCGCTGAATGGTTTTACAACCGCAAGATTATCCAGCGCCAGCTGTAGCGCAGTGTCGAGATCGCCAACATTGATGCCGACCCGGCCCAACAATGGCCGGGTACTTCCGCCCTGCTGACGCAGCAGCGCCAGCATCACATGCACCGGCTCGATACTGGAATGGCTACGACCGACCGCCAGCGACTGGGCCTCACCGATGGCCTCCTGAAGACGTGCAGTAAATTTGTCGAAACGCATGATGTGCCTCTCCCGGCAACTCTTCCGATGCCGCCTAAATGCGGGCAAATTTCATGGTTTCAAGCAAAACAGAGCAGAACGACTCAGTCCTTGAGCCAGATCAGGGTTGCGAAGCGGCCGGTCTGACCATCGCGCCGATAGGAGTAGTAGTGGTCCTGCAGGCAGTGGGTGCAAAGATCGCCGCCCTGGACATCGGCAATGCCGGCAGCCTGCAGGCGCTGCCGGGCCAGACCGAACAGATCCATACGCCAGTGACCGGGGCCATCGTCAAGAAACTGCGTTGCCGCAGCAGGGTCGTGATTCAGAAAAGCGGCTCGGACCTCGTCACCGACCTGATAACAACGCTGACAGATTGCCGGGCCAAGCCACACCGACAGCGGCTCACCGGCCGGCGCGAGTTGCCCTGCACCCTGCTCGATAATGCCGTCCAGCAGGCCGCGCCAGCCGGCATGGAAGGCGCCCACAGCGGAACCATCCTGACGTGCCATCAGCACCGGCAGACAATCCGCCGTCAACACCACGCAGGGCTCGTCAGGGCGGCTGGTGTACACACCATCGGCGCGACGGTCAGCTTCGCCGAAACGCACTACTCGAACGCCATGTACCTG
>JBFHPX010000129.1:0-6933 GCA_041592575.1 Alcanivoracaceae bacterium | reverse complement strand
CCACATCGGTGGCGCACGCGCCTTCAGATATTCGTTCGGTTCGGGACGACGAAGCGGACGGCAACGTTTATCTGGAAGTGTTTCGCAACTGCGTTTGCGGCTCGACCCTGATGGAGCTGTTCCATAGTCGTCGTGACCTCAGCGAAGAGGGCCTGACCCGGCGACAGTTATTTGACAGCATGCTGACCATTCTTCTTGAGGCGGGTCATGACCGTCAGGAAGCCCGCGCCATTCTTTTGCAGCAGCTGCCCGCTTTCAAAGGCGGCTGATTTTATCCAGGAGCGCTCGACCGACCGCGATTACCTCGAACGGATCGTGGTCGATCCACCGCTTCTGCATGCCAAACCAGATTTTTCTATCAGGAGTTGTTATGTCCGATTTTATTTTGCACCACTACACCATGTCGCCATTCTCGGAAAAAATCCGCCTGATGCTGGGCTATGCCGGCATTGACTGGTTGTCGGTGCGGGTTCGGGAAATGCCACGCCGGCCATTGCTGGAGCCGCTGGCGGGGAAGTACCGCAAGATCCCGGTGGCACAGATCGGCGCCGATGTGTTTTGCGATACCCGTTCCATCAGCAGCGAAATCGCCCGAATCAGTGGCAAGCCGGAACTGGCGTTTGAGAACTGCAGTGAGGATATCCAGCAGTTTGTTCGCCATACCGATCTTAGGGTGTTTCTGGCTTGCATTATGTCCGCTCCCGGCGGCACTTTGCTGCGCAAGATGTGGAAAGCATCGTCACTGTGGAATGTCGGCCGCTTTCTGGTGGATCGCATCAGTATGGGGCGCAAGGCGACGGTGAAGGCTGCCGGTCCGGCGAAGGCCAAGCAGATCGTTCGCAGTCATCTGGAAAATATGGAGCAGTTGCTGGCGGCTAAACCGTTTCTGTTCGGCGACACGCCGACCATTGCCGATTTCAGCGCCTGGCACAGCCTCTGGTTTATCCGTGATCTGGGCGAATCAAGGTACGTGGACCGTTTCGCCAATGTCAGCGCCTGGATGGACCGTATGGCGGCGTTTGGTCATGGCCGCAGCACCGAAGTCAGTGCCGAGTACGCGCTGGATGCGGCTTTGTCTGCCGAGCCCCGGGCCCTGCCTGAGAATGTCGACACGGTTGCCAGCGGCCAGACGGTTAACATCTGCCCGGATGATTACGGTCAGGTTCCGGTGTCTGGCAAGTTGTTGGCCGGTACTGCCCATGGCTGGGTGCTTGGCAGAGAGCATCCGCGGGTCGGCAAGGTGCATGTACATCTTCCGAAGCAGGGCTTCGTCGTAAGCGGGGCCTGATCAGGGCCCCGCATGTTGTTTTTCAGCCGGCCAGAAATCGCTTCGCCAGTTTCGCGCCGTCCTTGCCGGTGACTACCACGGCGGTCGCCAGGCCGCCAATCATGGCACCGGCGACGCCGCAGGTGATCACATCCTGACCGGTCAGGTACAGTCCCGGAATCGTGGTTTTCGGCTTCAGCCACTTCTGTTCGAACCGCGACGGATCATGATCCAGCCCGTAGATTTCCCCGGTTTCATAGCGGCAAAAGAAATCCGTGGATAGCGGCGTCGACAGCTCGTAGTAATCAATTCTGCCGCGCAGTTGCGGGAAATGTTCATACAGCCGCTCCAGCAAGCGCTGAGACCATTTCTCTTTCAATGCATCATAGTCCTCGCCACGCTTGCCCCATGGCTTGTCGGCCCATTGGGCAAACCAGTCATGCGGACCGGGCGCAACGATCTCGATGGTGGCGCGGCCCGGATACTTGCTGAGAAACTCCGGGTCCTTGGCCGACGGGAACGAGATATAAACCAGTGGCACTGGTTCATTTTCCGGGTCGGCAAAGAAGCGATCCAGCGAGCCTTCATAATCCTCGCTGGTGTAAAGCCAGTAGTTGGTTTTCGGCAAGCCGAGATTTTCCGCAGTGTCCTGAATGCCGATATACATGCCAAGACTCGCCATCGAGCGCTTAACGGTATCGAGCTTTTTCAGATATCCGCTTTGCTTTGCCACTTTTTCCGGCAGCAACTTGCCGAAGGTGTTGAACACGCCGGCATTGCTGATCACCACTGGCGCTCGCACCTCGGTGCCGTCCGCCATTTTCACGCCAACGGCCTTGCCGTTCTCGATCAGGATTTGCTCCACCGAGGCGTAGGTGAACAGCTCTCCACCGTTCTTCTGGATCTGCGGAATGATGGTCTCGGCCATGCGCGAGGCGCCGCCCACTGGGTAATAGCCGCCATACAGATAATGCCGGGCTATCAGCGAGTGAATGATAAAGCTCGATTGCGCCGGCGGCAGGCCGTTGTCGCCCCACTGGCCGGTCAGCACCGCAATCAGTTTCTGGTTGCTGGTCAGTGATTCCAGCACCTCACGAGTGGTCTGGTTCAGCCACTTCGGCGCCTTCAGTTTACGCAGTGCCCGGACCAGCGTGGCCGCCGGAGTCGGCAGCAGTTTTTCCATGGTCAACAGGCGCATGCTGTCGGCAGCCTTGGCAATGCGTTTGAAATACTCGTCGATGGCCTTTTCTTCTGCCGGGAAATGCTTGAGCAATTCGGCCCGATATTTTTTCGGGGTGGCGACCAGATCGAAGGATTCCTTGCCGAGAAAAATGCGGTCGAAGTGATCATCCATCGGCGCCCATTCCAGCTTGCCGGCGCTGACAAAATCAAACAGCCTTCTGGCCAGCGTGTGTTTGGCGCCGACATCGCCGATGTAATGCACGCCCACATCCCACTCGTAACCGTTGCGCGAATAGCTGTGGGTAAAGCCGCCAGCGGTGTAATGCTGTTCAAACACCACCACCTTCTGACCCAGTTCGGCAAGGCAGGCGGCGGCGGTCATGCCGCCAATGCCGGAGCCGATGACGATGGCATCATAGGGACCATCAAGCCGATTGGCGCGATAGCGATGACCGATGCGAATGGTGCTGGGGGCAAGGCCGGATGAGGTCGACATAGGTTACTCCGAAGGTTGGGCCAGGTGTTTCAGCGCCGTGGCCAGCATATGGGTGAAGGTTTTGCCGAGTTCGGCACTGGCAGGCAGTTGTTTGTCGTTAAGCAGGCCGTCGTTGTTGAGGGTGGACAGGCCATGCACCAGCGACCAGGCCAGCGTGCTCAAAAGCGCTACCGGCACGGCAGGCAAATCACCGCTGGCCACGGCATCGGCCACCGCCTGTTCGAGCATGCCGTAGCTGTGCGCGGCGGCTTTGGACAGGGTCGGGTAGGCGGCCCGTTCCACCATGCGCTTGCCGAACATCAACCGGTAATGGGCCGGGTGGGCAACGGCGTAATTGACGTAGCCCTCGCCAAGAATCACCAGCCGGCGCAGGGTATCGGCGTCTGCTTCCTGCGCCAGCCGGGCGGCCATTTCCGCACTCAGGCCTTCGAAGCCCTCGGTGGCGATGGCGGCCAGCAGATCGTCCTTGTTGGCAAAGTGGCGGTACACCGCGGTGGCGGAGACGCCGACGCTGCGCGCCAGTCCACGCAAACTGAGCGCCGCCGGGCCATCCTGCTCCAGCGCGGTCAGGGCAGTGCTGATCAGGGCAGTGCGCAGATTGCCATGGTGGTAGCTGTCGACTGCGGGGCTGACTGGCATGGTTGGCTCTCGATAATGTTGACGATGTAAACACTGGCGCAACGTTAGCGTCCTAAGTTAACGATGTCAACATTCGGCCGCCTCGCGGCTTGACCGGGATTCCGGCCGCCACCAAGCTGCGGCACTGATACCGTCTGATCCGGATTACCCCATGAGTTCGAAACACGCCCGGCTGGATCGTTTTCTCAGTCAGCGCCTTGGCCAGAGTCGGCGCGAGATTCAGCGCCTGCTGGCCGCCGGCCGGGTGCTGGTCGACAACGTTGTCAGCGGTGATGGGCAGCAGCGTATCGGACCGTTCTGCCGGGTGCAGTTTGATGACGAGGTGCTGCAAGCGAAGCAGGCCCGTTACCTGATGTTGAACAAGCCGGCCGGCGTCGTCAGTGCCACCCGGGACAGCAGGCACCGAACGGTGATTGATGTTCTTGGTGCACAGGCGGATGGCGAGCTGCATATCGCCGGGCGCCTCGATTTTCACTCCACCGGCTTGCTGCTGTTGACCAATGATGGCAACTGGTCGCGCCAGCTCAGCGCACCGGAAAGTCAGGTTAGCAAGCGCTACCGGGTGACGCTGGAGAAGCCGCTCGATGAGGGCTATGTCCGCGCGTTTGCTGACGGCATGTGGTTTGAACATGAGGGCATCAGGACGCGTCCGGCACAGCTGCTGATTGTCAGCGACCATGTGGCCGAGGTGAGCCTGATGGAGGGCCGTTACCACCAGATCAAGCGCATGTTTGGTCGTTTCCGAAACCGGGTGTTGACCTTGCATCGCTTTGCGGTAGGAAATCTGCTGCTCGATGCAGGGCTTGAAGCAGGTGCCAGCCGTGCCCTGACAGACACGGAGGCGCTGGCGGCCAACCCGGCTTATCGGTCAGGCTGACCGTCTTTCTCCAGTCGGGTGATTTCCTTGTACAAGCCTTCAGCCTGTTCGGTCAGGAAAGAGTATTGACGGATATCGCCGCCACGCTGGCACAGCATGGCTTTCTCCAGTGTCTCGGCATACTGCTTGCGCAACTTCTTTAACGGGTCAGGTTTGAGAAAGGAAAACATCATCATGCTCCAGGGATGGGGGGACAGGCCAGGCAGGTCGGGTAGTGTTGCAGCCACCGATGGGTAATGCCGTGAATGCCCCCGGCTTTTATTACCGCGAGAGCGAATAAATGGCAGATTTAACCGGGTCAAAAACTGACAGCCGACGAACGGCATTTGCGGTGATCACCTTCACGTTGACATTGTGATGACATCATCGCTAATTTCAGCTGCAGGGTGGTCGCAGTCAGTGGGCAACCCTGCATACAACAACAAGACAACACGCCAAACCACGAGTAATCGTGGGACGGAAAGCCACGAGTCCAGTGCATTTGGATAGTCGGGTTGCCTCCGGAGCCAGATTCCCGGAGCCGCGAAGTATCCGTTGACGTGTTGCCGATATCTTTCGGAGGTAGCGGCACATGAGCTTCATCAGAACATCTCTCGCAGCCCTTGCGGCACTGGTAATGACGTCTCCCGTTTACGCCGAGCAGGCGCAAGTCACCCGGTATCCGGTTGTGCTGGCACACGGCATGGCGGGCTGGGACTCCATCGGTGGCTATCACTATTTTGGCAATGACTGGGGCGACTCGGTAGGCGATTCCTGCCAGTTTCTCGAGATCAACGGCTGCAACGAGTGGATCAAGGGATCGCAATCACCGAAAACCGTCGCCTTTCAGGTCACTTCCCTGAACAACTCGGAAGTGCGGGGCAATGAGCTGTTCAATCAGGTGCTGAGTTTCATGGCGACGACCGGCTACAGTCATGTGAATCTGGTAGGTCACTCGCAAGGTGGTTTTGATATTCGCAAGGTCGCCCATCGTCTTAAAGCGCATTACGGACAGGCGCGTGTCGGTGCCATGATCTCGATTTCCTCACCACACCGCGGCACCCCTTACGCCAAGCGTATTCTGGATCTGTATGCCCGCAACGGCACTGCATTCTGCCGGGCGTTGCCGCCGAACCCGGATGGCAGCGATCCGTGCGTCGGCGCGATTGCTAACATCGGCGATCTTCTGTTTGACTTTGCCACCGGCCGATCGACGGAAAGCAACGATATAATCGCTGCTGTGTTGCAGTTGGTGCATGAGGACTATGACGCCAATGACGGCGTGGTCACGGGAGCCAAAGCCTTCAACCAAAACTACAATGTTGCCGGCGTGGCCAGTTATGTCGGTTCCATCATCACCCGTCAGGATGATCTTTCCCTGAATCCGGTGCTGGGCACTATTCACGCCATCATCGGCTTGAACGCCGATGGCGACGGTTACTGTGTCGGTGATTGCAACAATGATGGTGCGGCCGGTCAGGGTGATGGCAGCATCTATGATATGGACGATGACGGTCTGGTCGGGCTCAATTCCCAGCAAATGGGCTATCGTATCAAGTACACCGAGGATGACTGGACTTGCCGCTGGTACGGTTGCTGGGATCCGCTTGACACCATGACTCAGGTGTCCGGAACCGGCTATGTGTCTGACATCAATAATCCCTCAAGTACCCAGATGACAAGTCATGAGGGTGCCATGAGCCAGGATCATCTCGACGTGATCTCGATCGGCCCGGATACGCTGGACGAGTTCGAGGTGTACGCCGGCCTGTTCAACTTTATTTACGCCAAGGGTTACTAATCCTGCCGGCAGCGGTCGGGGGCACCCGGCCGCTGCGGGTCCTGTCGGATGTACTGATGAATTCCCGCCTTGTTGCAGTTGCTGTGATCGCGCTCTTAATGACTATGGCGGCGCTCTACCTGTTGCCTTCCAGACAAGACCCTCAGCAGGGCGATAGCGGCTTTTCTTCGACGTCACCAGCAGCCACCGACTCTGCGCCATCCTCTGCCGGTGCTGCATTACAAACGCCAGAAACGCAAAATGCTGCTATCGCCGCAGCAGTACGCGAGAAATATCTCAGCAGGATCGGTGATGCAGTATGGCAGATCAAACTGATTGACCATCTGATCAACTTGATGAAAAAGCTTGATCCGGAAAATTGGCTGGCACGTGTTGAGCAGATTCTGGCGCTCGCTTTTCCGGAGTTTGTGGATCAGCTTCTCGAGCGACTTTCCGCCATGCTCCGCTATGAGGACTGGCTGGCGAACACCTTCCCCTTCATGTCTTTCCAGTCGCCTGATGATCGTTATCAGGCATTGTGGACGACGCGCCGGGCGTTGTTTGGCGAGGATGCCGAGGTGATATGGGCTGCCGAGCTGGTGGATCGTCGGTTCCGCGAGCAGCTGGGAGCACTGGATGATTCATCGGTGCCGATGACAGGCAAGGTCGGGCAGTATATCGACCTGCTCCGTGATACCTACGGAGACAAGGTT
>JBFHPX010000128.1:0-7076 GCA_041592575.1 Alcanivoracaceae bacterium | reverse complement strand
GGTTCAGACAGGAGAACGAGACTCATGGCGGAACATAACAGCAGCAAATACTATGTGCCGGAGAGCAGCCCGTGGCCGATTCTCGGCTCGATCGGTTTGTTCCTGATTGCAATTGGTGCAGCCAATTTCATTCAGCAGAGCACCGAGTTTGGCCAGAACACCCTGCGCCACAGCGGTGATATGGGCGGCTGGATTCTGATTGCGGGCGTGCTGGTGATTGTTGCCACCATGTTCATGTGGTGGCGCGACACCATTCGCGAATCCATCACCGGGTTGCACAATGCCCAGCTTGGCAACTCCTACCGTCAGGGCATGATCTGGTTCATTTTCTCCGAAGTCATGTTCTTCGGCATTCTGTTCGGTGCCATGTTCTATGCCCGCTGGCTGATTATTCCGTGGCTGGCTGGGGAAGGCAGCAACGCCATGACCCACGAACTGCTATGGCCGGACTTTCAGGCCATGTGGCCGCTGACCACCACCCCGGATGGTCGCACCACTCAGGCCATGGGCGCATGGGGCCTGCCGGCGATCAACACCGCCATCCTGCTGGCCAGCTCGCTGACCCTGACCATTGCCCACCACGCCCTGATCACCGGCGAGCGTGGCAAGCTGATCCTGTTCCAGGGCATCACCGTGCTGCTCGGCATTTGCTTTTTGTTCCTGCAGGTGGAGGAGTATATCCACGCTTATCAGGAGCTGGGCCTGACCCTTGAGGCCGGCATTTACGGCAGCATGTTCTTCTTCCTGACCGGCTTCCATGGCATCCAAGTGACCATGGTTACCATTATGCTGACCATCATGTTCTTCCGTATCCTGAAAGGACACTTCAGCAAGGACAATCATTTCGCCTACGAAGCTGCGGCCTGGTACTGGCACTTTGTTGATGTGGTCTGGTTGTTCCTGTATGTCTGTGTGTACTGGCTCTGATCAGTCATCAGGCAAATAAAAAAAGGGCGCTTCGGCGCCCTTTTTTTATTGTCGCAACAATGATCGCGAACACGGCCTGCTGACGCTCAGACCACGTCGATCACTTCCCGGCTGTGCCGATTCATGCGGACGATCTGCGCGCCTATCACCAGATCGACGATATCGTCATGGGTTGTCAGCTCGTCCTGCAGCGCAGCCGGCAGGGTGCGGGCGGAAGACAACTGGGTAAAGTCGAGAATCTGCCCGGGCACCAGCAAAGCTCTCTGGCTGTTTGGCTGGTCGCGCAGGTGGCCCCGCAACAGCGCCCGGTCTGACCCCCGGTATCGCAGCTGGCGGTTGTCCATCGGGCTGTTCTGGACCTGTTCAATGGCGCTGACCGGCACGCCGGGACGTCGTTCCGAGCTGTTGGCCGGCAGTGGTTGCCCCAGCCAGGCCATGGTTGTGACCGCCAGAAAGCTGTTGATAGCCAGTGTCCGCTTCTTCATCACCGTACCCTCTCCATGACCACGCATGAATGGAGCCTGTGACAGCGGTTTCAAGCGGCGGGTTTCAAAGCAAGTGTATCTTTTTGTTCCGCGACCGGACCGGCGGCCGGTCCGGCCGCCCTGAGTGCTGCTCAGTCATGGCCGACAACAATGATCCGCACCGCAGCCAGCTGGCAGCGGGCCTGCTGCAATGCCGTGGTCAGCGCCTCGCTGCGTTGCCGCAGGAAAGCGATTTCCTCATCCCGAATTGCCGGGTTCCGGCGGCGCAGGTCCTGTAACCGGCGCAGTTCTTCGGCCTGCTCGGCCTGCACGTCGCGGCTTGCCTGATCCAGCAGCGCGGTTGCCTGAGACTGCACCATGGCATCGCCCTTTTCGAGCAGTGTCTCGAGAACCTGGCGCTGACTGGCAACGATTTTCCGGGCCAGCGCCTTGTCGAGCTTGTGACACTGCTTGCTCAGCGCTTCATGGGCGATGGTTGCTGACAGGTCCTTGCCACGGGCATCGAGCAGCAGGCGCATCATTGAGGCCGGCAGAAAACGCTCTGCCTGAAGGCTGCGCGGTGCCTGAATATCGATCTGGTAGAGTGCCTCAACCAGCAGGGTGCCGGCAGGAATGCGCTTGTTCTTCAGCAGCGTCACGCAGGCCTTGCCGTGATCGTCGCCGAGTACAAGATCCAGCGCCCCTTCCACCATCGGGTGCTCCCAGGACAGGAACTGCATGTCATCGCGCGACAGCGCCAGCCGGCGCTTGTCGGTCACGGTAATGCCGTCATCCGGCAGGCCCGGGAACGAACTCACCATCTGCGGGCCTGGCATCAGAATCCAGGCCTGATCCGAGTGATCTTCCTGCTCGACACCGTAGCGCTCGAACACCTGCTCCATGAAAGTCATCGGCGACTTGTCATCGGCCTCGGCCAGCTGCCGGACCAGCATCGCCGCCTTATCCGGATCGAACGAAGACAACTCCAGCAGTCGATCCCGGCCGGCATCCAGCAGTTCACGGGCACGTTCACTGGCAGTGCGGGTGGTATCGATCAGCTGCAGCAGCAGGGCGCTGTCGGTTGGCTTTTGCATCGCCTGTTCCAGCAATGCGGCGGTGTCCTGACGAATCAGCGAGCCGGCAGCATTGGGCTGGCTGAAGGCGTCCATGCCGTCGTGGTACCAGCGCAGCAAAACTTCCTGAGCGTGATCCTTCAGATAGGGAATGTGAATGCGGATATCCTGATTCTGGCCGATTCGGTCAAGCCGGCCGATACGCTGTTCCAGCAGGTCCGGATTGCGTGGCAGGTCGAACAGCACCAGGTGGTGGGCGAACTGGAAGTTGCGACCCTCGCTGCCGATCTCCGAGCAGACCAGCGCCTGGGCGCCATCTTCTTGTTCGGCAAACCAGGCGGCGGCACGATCGCGGGCAATCAGATCCATGTACTCATGGAACACGCCGACACTCAGGCCATGTTTGTAATTCAGCCAGGCCTGCAGCTCGCTGGCGGTTTCACTGCGCGAGCAGATCACCAGTACCTTGTCGCGACGGTGCTGGCGGAGAAACTCCACCAGCCACTGGCAGCGACTGTCCAGTTCGCACCAGCGGTCGTCGCTGAACAGCCGTTCCGGGAACAGTCGCTGGTCAATATCGTCGTCCGGTTGCGGTGTGTATTCCTGCGGGCAGGGCAGCGCTACCGGCTGCGGCATGCGCGCGGGGAATCCTTGCACATGCTTGCGGGTGTTGCGAAACATCACCCGGCCGGTGCCGCTGCGATCAATCAGCTCACGCAGAATCAACTCGCGGTTGCTTTCGGCGATGGCAACATCGGTGACATAGTCTGCAGCGCGCTGTTTCAGCTCTGCCGACCAGTTCTCACTGTCATGCAGGGCTGCGGCAAGCTCGGCTACTTGCCGGTACTGATCCTGTTCGGCCAGAAATTGCGGCAGTGACGGATAGCGATCCGGATCCAGCAGCCACAGGCGGGCAAAATGACTTTCGCGACCAAGCTGCTCCGGTGTCGCAGTCAGCAGCAGCACGCCGCGGGCCGCCCGCGCCAGTGCTTCGGCGCGCAGATAGGCCTGGCTCGGCTGCTCCGGCAACCACTCCAGATGGTGGGCTTCATCCACCACCAGCAGGTCCCAGCCGGCGCTGGTGAGTTCATCGATATCGCATGCCAGCAGGAAGTCACTGCTTATCAGCACCAACTGCTCGCTCTGAAACGGGTTCGGTAATGCGGCCAGATCGACCTGTTCGCCATCCTCCTCGTCGGCTCGCGCTGGCAGATATTCATGCCGCAGTGCTTCCAGTCGGGATTGGTCAAAAATACTGAAGTGCAGATTGAAGCGCCGCACCATCTCCACAAACCACTGATGTACCAGTGCCGGCGGCACCACGATCAGCACCCGTTCGGCACGGTGAGTGCGCAGCTGCTGATGCAGAATCATCCCGGCTTCTATGGTTTTGCCGAGACCAACCTCATCGGCAAGCAACACTCGCGGGGCGAAGCGATGGCCCACTTCATGGGCGATGTGCAGCTGATGACCGATCAGGTCGATGCGTGGCCCCATCAGGCCACGTACTGGCGAGCGCGCCAGTTGATCCTGCGCTTGCATGGCAGCATGACGCAGACTGAACCAGCCGGAAGTATCCAGCTGTCCTGCAAACAGGCGGTCGCTGGCAGTACGCAGATCCAGTTGGTGGCCCAGCTGGCTCTCCGGGATCAGTTGCATGGCAGCGGGATCATTTTCAGGGCAGGCCTGATAAATCAGCAGGCCCTCGATCTCGCGTACAGCGGCTACCTGTAACAGCTCGCCGTCGGCGGTGCTGATGCTGTCGCCGGCAGCAAAACTCATCCGTGCCAGCGGCGCATTATCGCGGGCATAGGTGCGTTCTTCTTCGCTGGCCGGGAAGTAAACCGTGACAAGACGATAATCGATGTGCTGAATGATGCCGAGGCCAAGCTCGGTCTCGGTTTCGCTAAGCCAGCGCTGGCCGAGGGCAAAATCTGTCATGAATGGCTGCCGGTCTGCCGGTTGGGGCGCGCATTATAGGCGCCCCGGCCCGGCAGAGACAGGGCAGAGACGATATCCGTCCGGTTTCAGCGAATGAATTGCATCAGCGCATCCCAGCTTGCCTTGTCAGCCGCCTCGTCGTACGCCAGTGGCATCTCGTACTGTTTGCCCACTTCGGTAGCGCCGGGGTTGGTGAAGCTGTGCATGACACCGGGGAAACTGAGCAGTTTGAGGGCTGCGCCGGCGCTCGACATCTCGGTGACGAACTGGCCGACCTGTTGCGCCGGCACCATCGGATCAGCGCCACCGGTGGCGACCAGCAGGCGTGCCTTGACGCTACCCTCTCTGGCCGGCGTGGTGGTGCCAAGGCTGCCATGGAAGCTGGCAACCCCGGCAAGGTCGGCGCCCATGCGAGCCTGATTCAGCACCACTGCGCCACCAAAGCAGTAGCCGACGCCATAGATCTTGTCCGGATCAACGTTGCGTTCAGCAGCAAGTAATTTTCGTGCGGCGTTGAACCGGGCGTTCATTTTTTCCGGTTCGGCAAATGCAGCTTCCATAAATGCCTTGGCATCTTTCGGGTGATCAGCCACCTTGCCATGGCCGTACATATCCACAGCGATGGCGGTATAACCTTCTTTGGCGAGCTGGCGGGCGCGATTGCGCGCATAGTCATTCAGCCCCCACCATTCATGCACGACAATCACGCCCGGGCCCGGCTTCTTGCCCTTGGCGGAGTACACCACTGCGGTGCCCAGATTATCCGGCAGGGCGACCTGACGCTCCTTGATGTCTGCCATCGCGGGAACGCTGAACGCCAGCAGCGTCATCATCATCCAGTGTCGTAACTTCATAGACTCTCTCCCGTTATTGGTCTTTCCATTCCCAGCGAAGCGGTTCGCCAAAATCGTCATACACCAGTGTTCGTCGCGGTTTGCTGATCCGGCCGGCGGCGCTGCGTCTGGCGCTTTTCTGCTTGCGTCGTAGCTCGATGGCGGCCACTACCTCGGGAACCGGGGTGCGTTCCTGTCGCGGACCGGCATTGAAATGGGTGGCAGGCGGTGGTCTGAGGGCGTCGCCGCGACCGGATACGCCGGGCGCAACCCGGTCGATCTCGCCACCGCGGGCAACGAAATCTTCGGTCTGGCGGCGCAGCTTTTCACGCAGCCGATCCTTGTATACGGAGTGACTCAAGATGACGTCCTGCAAAACGGAACTGCAACCTTAGCAAAGCGCCGCTGCCAGCGGCCAGTACAGGCGCAATGGCAGCTAGCCGAATCTGTTATCTGACGGTTATCTGTTATTCCGCCAGCGCCGCCTTCACTGCTGCCTCCAGCGGACTGTTCAGCGGCGCGACCCGGGAGGCGAAAGAGCTCAGGACAGCACCATCACGACCAATCAGGTACTTGTGGAAATTCCAGGCGGGCTGTCCCTGAGCCTTTGCCAGCGCCTGAAACAGGCCATTGGCGTCTTTGCCGCGCACCCGGCTGGTGGCAAACATGGGAAAGGTCACCCCGTAATTGATGTAGCAGACCGAAGCGGTTTTCTCCTCGCTGCTGTGTTCCTGGCGGAAGTCGGCGGAGGGAAAGCCGAGCACTACCAGGCCCTGCTCACGGTATTGCTGGTAAAGCGCTTCGAGCTCCTTGAACTGCCCGGTATAGCCGCACTGGCTGGCGGTGTTCACGGCCAGCACCACCTTGCCCTGATAGGCGGAACAAAGGTTGATGCTTTCCTCGCTGGCAAGACTGCGGTGACTGTAATCCAGCAGATTGCCGCAGTCGGCGTCGGCGGTGCCGGCCATCAATCCCAGTAATAGCAAGGCAATGCGCATCATTGGGCTCCATGACATCAGGGCTCCAGCATGCGAGTCGCAGCGTCAAGGCCGGGAGAATAGCGCTGACCGGGATGGCATGGCGATAGGTGTCGGCTATTACAGCGGTGAAAATCATCAACTTAATTTCTGCAGGCTGCCCCCCTAACATGTCCGCTTCGGTCGAATAGCCGATGACCCCCCGACAAACAAACCAAGGAGCTAATCACATGGCGAACCTGATCAACACTGAAGTGAAGCCGTTCAAGGCCACCGCATATCACAACGGTAAATTTATTGACGTTTCCGACGCGGACCTGAAGGGCAAATGGTCGGTGGTGTTCTTTTACCCGGCGGACTTTACCTTTGTCTGCCCGACCGAGCTGGGCGATCTGGCCGACCACTATGCCGAGTTCAAGAAAATGGGCGTGGAAATCTACAGCGTTTCCACCGACACCCATTTCACCCACAAGGCCTGGCACGACACCTCCGATACCATCAAGAAGATCCAGTACCCGATGATCGGCGATCCGACTGGCCTGATCTCGCGCAACTTCGAAGTGATGATCGAGGAAGCGGGCCTCGCCGAGCGTGGCACCTTCGTGATTGATCCGGCCGGCAAGATCCAGATCATCGAAGTCAACGCCGGTGGCATCGGCCGTGATGCCTCCGAGTTGCTGCGCAAAGTCAAAGCGGCCCAGTACGTTGCCGCTCACCCGGGCGAAGTCTGCCCGGCCAAATGGAAAGAAGGCGAAGCCACGCTGGCACCGTCGCTCGATCTGGTTGGCAAGATCTGATTGCTCCACTGACCGAACAGCCTGCGTCCGTGATCCGGACGCAGGTCTGCGCCGGCGCCACAAG
>JBFHPX010000127.1:0-7078 GCA_041592575.1 Alcanivoracaceae bacterium | reverse complement strand
TGCGCAGCTTGCCAAACAGGCCGCGGCGGCGCCCGGCGGCGGCCAGCAGGCGATCGTGCAGGTCCTGCAAGGCATCGACCGCCCGCGCCTGGGCCACATCGTGGTGGAAGTCCGGGCGCTCGAGGTCACGCTGGTACTGTTCTGATGGGGTCATGCTACCTCCGCGAGGCCGGCAATGTAGCGCCACATGCTGCTCAGGGGAAGCTCTGCCGAGCCAGTTCCGCCAGCGCCGGCAGCTGACCGTGGAAGAAGTGGCCGGTACCGGGGAAACGCACCAGATCGGGCTGCAGCGCCGAAGTCGTGGCCCAATCGAGCATCTCCTCCACCGGCACCACCTCATCCTCCTCGCCCACCACCACCGTCAGCGGGCAGCCGGGCGGCTCAACGGCATCGAAATCATTGTTATGCACCGGCGGTGCCACCAGCAGCAGATGCCGGGCCGGGTTACCCGATGCGGCCAAAGCCGCCGCACCACGGAAGGCAACGAAGGAGCCGAACGAAAAACCGGCCAACCACAGCGGCAGGCCCGGCCAGCGCTGGCGCAACCAGCTGACCACAGCAAGCAGATCCTCGGTTTCGGTGAAGCCGCCACCATGAGCGCCCTGACTGGCACCGACACCGCGGAAGTTGAAACGCAGCGCCACGCCTCCGGCATCGCGCGCTGCCCGACACAGACTGGTGACCACCTTGTTGTCCATGCTGCCGCCGAACAACGGATGCGGGTGGCACACCAGCGCGATAAAGGTCGGCTGATCAACGCCCCACTCCATCACCGCCTGAATGTTTCCGGCCGGCCCGGACAGCTCCGGTGCTTCCCTCTGCACGCTCATGGCGTCACCTCGGTGTCATGCTGTAGCTGCTTTGTCGGGAATTCTAACAATTGCGTCGTGATGATGCTTGGCGCTGTGCTTCGCGCTGTGCTGCAATAGGCCTCCGACTGGAGGAGCAATAATGGGCAGCATCACCGGAACAATTCTGATTCTGCTGGCGGGCATCATCGCAGGCGCCGGTCTGGCCTGGTTATTCCTGCCCTATCGACGTAACTGGGCGGCACTGGAGAAAGAGCGCGACAACGCACTGCAGGCGTTGAACCGCTATCGCGAAGATGTGGACGCACACTTTCTCCGCACTGCCGATCTGGTCAACAACCTCAATCACGCCTACCGTGCTGTCCATGAGCAACTGGCGGAAGGCGCAAGGCAGCTGTGCTCTGATCAGGCCCGCCGCATTGCCATGGCGAAAACCTTCGACCTGCTGCCGGACAGTGATGAGCAGATCGGCGAGGAGGTCAGCCCGCCGCTGGACTATGCACCGCGCCACAAAGGCACCTTGTCAGAAGATTACGGCCTGCGCCGCAGGGAAAGCGAAGATTTCGACCCGCAGGAAACCACTGTGGCCGACGACATGCTCAACCCGCCGCGGGACTACGCCGACGGCTGCGGCGAGCAGGGCTGCCCGCCGGATGAAGCCGATGACGATGATCGCCCGTCACCGGACACCACTCAGCGATAAAACCGCGACAGCTGCGTCAGGATACGCTGGCTGATTTCAGGCTGCAGCACGTCCTCCGGCGCCCTGTTCAGTTTCTTGTCGAGCACATCGTGACCGCCACCCGGGTAGCTGACCACGATGTGCTCATCCAGCACCGCAGCATAATTGGCGTAACTGCCGGCAATCAGCAGATCCCGGGGCACCGGCTCGAACAGGCTGTGGCCCACTGAATACTGCTCTGCCGATGTGGCCGCACAACCAAACGCTTCCTGAAGAAACGTTGCCGGCACGTCATGATGCGTGGTCCGGTAGCTCACCTGTTGCCGATCACGCTGCGGCCAGTGCACGATCATCGGCACATGCAGTTGCACATCGCTGAAGTTGCTGCCGTGCCCCCAGTAATCCATGCCGTTGTCATTGAATTCCTCGCCGTGATCGGAACTGATCACCACCACGGTGTTGTCGAGCAACCCACGCTGCTGCAGATCCGCCAGCACCCTGCCGACCTGACTGTCGACATAGTGGGCTGCGGTCCGGTACACGTTCAAATAGGGCTCCGGATCAAAACTGTTCGACAGCTGCAGATGATTGACCTGCTCCCAGTAGGGCTCGAAGCGCGGATAGTCATCCGGTGGTCCATAGGCGTGCACCGCAGAATAGAAAATGAAGCCGAAGAATGGCGCGTCCGACTCCTGCCGAGCAGCGGTGAATGCCAGCCAGTCATCAGTGATCAGCTGATCCTTTTCCCACATGGTTTTACCCGGCGTACGCAGGCGAATATCCGGCACGCCGGCAAATACGGTGCGATCGAATGCCGGGCTTACCAGTGTTGCCGAAGACAGAATCAGTGGCTGATAGCCCATCTCCATCACCCGCTGCATCATCACCGGCGGATGCTGGGCCCCATAAAAGGCATCCCAGTAGTTTGACGGCAGGCCATAGAACATCGAGAACACACCGGCCAGCGTCGAGTTGCCGCCACTGAAGTGATTACTGAAATCCGAAGCATGCTTGCGGAACTGTGCAATGTTCGGTGTCCACTTCGGCGTCACGGTATCTGCCCGCAGGGCATCGACCAGAATGATCAGCACATTGAGGGGCTGTTCCGGTGCCGAGCAGGCCATCTGCTCGAGCGGATAACGCAGGTTTGAGCTGGCAGTCCGCAAGGTCAGATCCGTGCTCCGTGCTTTTTCCGGGTCTACCAGACCATTGGCAATAAAAAAGCGTTTCGCGGTGGTGCCAAAGTACAGCGGGAAATGCCGGGTGATACCGGTGATGCGAGTGTCATAGATGGCATCGGCCCAGGCATGGATGCCGTGCGCTCCGGCCAGACAGACAAACACCGCCGTGATCGTGGCCTTGCCGGCAAATGCAGACAGATAACGGGCCAGCCAGACCATCAGAGCGACCGCCACCAGCACCGCAAGCAGCGCCCCGGCACCGATCAGATAGGTGTCAGCGGAAAGATCAAAGGTGTCCGAGCCGGACAGAAACACCATTTCCAGCACGAACGAGTTGATGTGAAAACGATACAGGTCGTAGACCAGCGTATCGACCAGCAACAGCGCCAACAGCAGACTGATCAGGCCAGCGCCAAGCAGCCTGAACAGGTTGCCCGGAAGATGTACAAACAGCAGTAGCGGCAACAGCACCAGAACCGGGAACAGCGACAGATGGCCAACATACAGCAGCAGCAAATAGAACGGCGCCAGATTGCCCTCTACATCGACCCACGGCAAATAGCGAAGCCCCACAAGCCACACCAGCGGCATGACGGCAACACAGAACCGCCAGAGCCACTGGGCGTTCGATAGCCGGGTAGGTATCGGCCGGCTTCCAGTCAGGTTACTCATAATTTCCTGTTTTATCGGCACATACTACAAGGGGTATATCAGCACTGGGAAAAAAAGCCCGCAACGCGGGCTTTTTCCACCACCGGCCGCGATTAGCGCGCCGAGTGTCCGCTCAACTCAACCTTGACCTTCTCGTGCTCCTGCAGCGACGCATAGTAACGGCGCAGCACTTCCAGTACTTCCGGGCGGCTGAAGCCTTCCTGTACTTCTTCGCCTTCGCTCAGCGCCTTGCGCAGTTTGGTACCGGATACCAGCACCCGGTCCGCCGCCTCATGCGGACAGGTGCGCATGGATGCCATGGTGCCGCACTTGTTGCACCAGAAGGTCCAGTCGATTTTCAGCGGCTGAGTGATCAGGGCATCGGCCTTGATCTCGTCAAAGATATGGTGGGCATCAAACGGGCCGTAGTAATCGCCAACACCTGCGTGGTCACGGCCAACGATCAGATGCGAGCATCCATAATTCTGACGGAACAGGGCGTGAAGCAGTGCTTCGCGCGGGCCGGCATAGCGCATATCCAGCGGGTAGCCGGACTGCACCACGGTGTTCTTGACGAAGTATTTGTCGATCAGCACCGAAATTGCTTCCTGACGGACTTCAGCCGGGATATCACCCGGCTTCAACTGACCAAGCAGCGAATGGACCATCACGCCGTCGCAGATCTCGATAGCGATCTTGGCCAGATGCTCGTGCGAGCGGTGCATCGGGTTACGGGTCTGGAACGCCGCCACGGTTTTCCAGCCCTTGGCATCGAACATGGCACGGGTCTGCGCCGGGGTCATATAGGTATCAGCATACTTGGTCGGGAACTCGCCCTGGCTGAATACCTTGACCGGGCCGGCCAGATTGATGTCGCCCTGCTCCATCACCATCTTCACGCCCGGATGGGCCACGTCGGTGGTCTTGAACACGGTCTGGCACTCGTGCGCCTTGTCGATGCTGTATTTCTCGGTGACGGTCATGGAACCCATGATCTCGCCATCTTCGTCCACCAGCGCTACTTCCTGACCTTCGCTGATGCTGTCCGCGGTCGCCTTGTCGGTGGACAGGGTAATCGGGATCGGCCAGAACAGGCCGTTGGCCATGGCCATGTTGTCACACACACCCTGCCAGTCAGCCTTGCCCATAAAGCCTTCCAGCGGGGTGAAACCGCCAATACCAAGCATGATCAGGTCGCCACGCTCGCGGGAAGAAATCTGCACCTTCGGCAGGTTGGCGGCGGCGGCCAGCGCCTGCTTCAGCGCCTCGCCCTCAAGCAACAGCGGCTTGAGCTGATCACTGCCATGCGGTTTCACCAGTTGCGACATGCTAACTCCCGATTCGGTAGCGGTTAAAAACAAGGCGCGGATTATAGCGGCCGGAGGGGGCAGACCACCACCGGCGAACCGGGATTGGTTAGAACCATTGGTTAGATGGTTATACGCCGGCGCCATCACTGTGATGCCATTGCTGCCAAGTTTGACCGACATCAAGATTCCGTAGCATGAGCATGCGAGCATGGCGCAGTGGTACACGTCAGAACGGACCAGAGCATGCTGGCGGGCGGTACCAAAACACGGCAAAAGCCGGGCACAAGGGAGATCACAGAATGAAAGCCTCCAGATTTTTCAAACCAGCCGGCGTGCTGATTGCGACGCTGGCCGCCAGCAGCCTCACCAGCGCCGCCGAGGTGCATCAGGCCGAGGCCGCCAAAGGCGCCGCCAAAGCAGCCTATGACGCCAACTGCGCGGCCTGCCACCAGCCAACCGGGCAAGGGATGCCGGGCGTATTTCCGCCGCTGGCCGGCAACAAACGCTTTGTCGATGATCGTGCCCGTACCCTGAATGTTGCCATCAACGGCCTGTCTGGCCCGCTGGAGGTCAATGGCGTCAAATACAACAACGCCATGCCACCGATGGGGCATATCAAGGATGCCGACATGGCCGCCGCCCTGACCTATGCCGCCACATCCTGGGGTAACAATGGCAGACCCTTCACTGCTGCCGACGTGGCCGCAGCCCGCAGCGGCTCCGGCAAGGATGCCGGTCATCCGGCACCCTCTTCCTCGGAGCTCAAGTACAAGGGCGCGCCGAGCCCGGTAGAAGGCGGCAAGATGGTGATTACCCCGGGGGCACCGGACATCAGCGAGGCCGACTTCGCCAGCTCGCAGAAGATCTATTTCGAGCGCTGCGCCGGCTGCCACGGTGTGCTGCGCAAGGGTGCCACCGGCAAACCGCTGACCCCGGACATCACCAAGGCACGCGGCACCGAGTATCTGAAAACCCTGATCAGCTTCGGCTCACCGGCCGGCATGCCGAACTGGGGCACCTCCGGCGAACTGACTGACAAGCAGATCGACGCCATGGCCCGCTTCCTCCAGCACGAACCACCGTCACCGCCGGAGTTCGGCATGGAAGACATGCGCGCCACCTGGAAAGTTCTGGTACCGGAGGATCAGCGGCCGAAGAAGAAGCAGCACAACCGCAATACCGACAACTTCTTCGCCGTGACCCTGCGTGACAGCGGCGAAGTGGCACTGATCGACGGTGATACCAAGGAAGTCGTGGCGATTATCCCGACCGGTTACGCGGTACATATCTCGCGTCCGTCGCACTCCGGTCGTTATGTCTACACCATTGGCCGCGATGCTCGCATCGATATGATCGACCTGTGGATGGATCCGCCGCAGCGTGTCGCAGAAATCAAGATCGGCCTCGAAGCACGCTCGGTGGAAACCTCCAAGTACAAGGGCTATGAAGACAAGCTGGCGATCGCCGGCGCCTACTGGCCGCCGCACTACGTGATCATGGATGGCCAAACCCTGGAGCCGAAGAAGATCGTCTCGACCCGTGGCATGACCGTGGATACCCAGGAGTACCACCCGGAACCGCGTGTTGCCGCGATCGTTGGCTCGCACGAGCACCCGGAGTTCATCGTCAACGTGAAGGAAACCGGCAAGATCCTGCTGGTCAACTACTCGGATATTGATGCGTTGTCGGTGACCACCATTGATGCCGCACGCTTCCTGCACGACGGCGGCTGGGATGCCAGCAAACGCTACTTCCTGACTGCGGCAAACGAGTCCGACAAGATCGCGGTGGTGGACTCCAAGGATCGTGAGCTGGAAGCGCTGGTCGATGTGGATCGTATTCCGCACCCCGGTCGCGGCGCCAATCTGGTCGATCCGGAGTTTGGTCCGGTCTGGGTGACCAGTGCACTGGGTAACGACAAGATCACCTTTATTGGCACCGATCCGAAGAAACACAAGAAGAATGCCTGGAGGGTGGTACGTCGTCTCGACGGTCAGGGCGGTGGTTCACTGTTCGTGAAGAGCCATCCGAAGTCGAAAAACCTGTGGGTGGATTCACCCCTGAACCCGGATCCGAAAGTGTCCCAGTCCGTGGCGGTGTTCGACATCGAAAATCTGGACAAGGGTTACGAAGTGCTGCCGATCGGTGAGTGGGCTGATCTCGGCCCGGGTCCGAAGCGCATCGTACAGCCGGAGTACAACAAGGATGGCACCGAGGTCTGGTTCTCCGTATGGAGTGGCCAGGAAGAAGAGTCTGCCATCGTGGTGGTCGATGATCGCACCCGCAAGCTGGTCAAGGTGATCAAGGGCGAGCGCATCGTGACCCCGACCGGCAAGTTCAATGTCTACAACACCGTCAACGACGTTTACTAAAAAAAGGGATACGCGCAATGAGGGTGGTGCCTGCACCGCCCTCATTGCGTTTTATGACGGAGGATATTGATGA
>JBFHPX010000126.1:0-7306 GCA_041592575.1 Alcanivoracaceae bacterium | reverse complement strand
GTGCAGGCGCCGAATGCATACGGCGCCACGATTACCTATGACCTGCAGCTGAAGCTTGCAGACAGGGCGCTACAGAAAAGTATTGCCAGCGAGGTGGCTCAGACCAGCCAACTGCTGGCGGGAGCCATTAAATGAGCAGTGAAGTACTTTATCAGGATCTGTTGCCGGCCGGTTGTCACTGGTCGTTTCGGATTGGTCGCGGCCAGGTGTTGCGTCTGATTGATGAGCAGGGTGGCGCCAATGTCGGCATGTTGCTGTATAACGCCGATCAATTGCTTGATCGCATCAATATCCCTGATACCTTGAAGTGTCAGCATACCTTTCGCCTGACCGCCGGCCATTGCATTTACACCGACATGGGCCGGGTGCTGTGCTCGATTATCGAAGATACCGCCGGCTGGCATGACGGTATGTGCGGTACCTGTGATGCCGCACTGGTGGAGCAGCGCTGGGGTCGCAAAACCTATCAGCAGGCGCGCAATGAGATGTATCGAAATGGTCGCGACGGCTTTCTGATCGAGTTGGCCAAGCATGGTCTCGGTCGTCGCGACATCGTTGCCAACCTGAATCTTTTCAGCAAGGTGGTGGCAGACGCGGACGGCAATATCACACTGGCTCCGTCAGCGCCAGCCGGTAGTCACATCGACCTGCGCTTTGAGATGGACACGCTTGTGGTGTTGCATACCTGTCCGCATCCGCTTGACCAGTCCAGTGACTGGCCGGCCAGACCGGTGCGTTATCAGGTGTTCGATGCTGCGCCGCTCGGTGACAGCGATATTTGCCGCGATCACTGTGACGAGAACCGCCGCGGTTTCCTCAATAACCTGCATTACCACCATGGTGCCTGCCGTCACCATGGAGGAGGTCACTGATGATTCGGGAAAGCTCACTTGTCGCCGAACAGGCCAGTCACCGCGAAGTGGTACCGGCTGGAGATTACTGGATTCATGTGCTGCAGGCTGGTCAGACGCTGCGCATTCTTGATCTGGAGGGTAATCAGGCAGCGGATACCCTGTTCTATAGCGCGGCCGATCCGGCCGAGCGCTACAGTGCCATGGATACTATCCGCCATCAGGGCAATCTGTACCTGACCGCCGGAGCACGGTTGATGTCATCGGAAGGCAGGGAAATGCTCGAAATCACCGCCGATACCTGCGGCCGGCACGACACCCTTGGCGGCGCCTGTGCCACGGAAAGCAACACAGTGCGTTATGCACTGGAGAAAAAGTGCATGCATGCCTGTCGCGACAGTTACCTGCTGGCGCTGATGAAACACCCGGAGTTCGGAATGGACAAGCGCGATCTCACCCACAATATCAACTTCTTCATGAACGTGCCGGTGACGGCGCAGGGTGGGCTGAGCTTTGCCGATGGCATCAGTGCACCAGGCAAATATGTTGAGATGCAGGCGAAGATGGATGTGATTGTGCTGATCTCCAACTGTCCGCAGTTGAATAACCCCTGTAATGCCTATAACCCGACGCCGATCGAAGTGTTGATCTGGGATTGATTGGATTGTGCCCGGCAGGACGACCAGCCGGGCCGATTGACCATCGCGGGACGACCCGCTCGCGTACGGAAATAGAGTCATGTTTGACAAGGTATTGATTGCCAACCGCGGGGCCATCAGTGTCCGCATCCAGCGTACTCTGAAAAAGATGGGCGTGGACTCCGTAGCAGTATACAGCCGTGCCGACGCCGGTTCCCTGCATGTCCAGCAGGCCGACGAGTCGGTCTGTCTGGGAGAGGCGGTAGCGACGGATACCTATCTGTCCTTCGAGAAAGTGATTGACGCGGCCAGGAAGACTGGCGCTCAGGCGATTCATCCGGGCTACGGCTTCCTTAGCGAGAACCTTGATTTTGCAGCAGCCTGCGAGCAGGCCGGCATTGCCTTTATCGGGCCAACGGCTGAACAGATATCCGCGTTCGGCCTGAAGCACACTGCCCGGGCGCTGGCTGAGCAAAGCGGTGTGCCACTATTGCCTGGCTCCGGCTTGCTGGTTGACGTCGCTGACGCGGTCAGCCGGGCTGCGGTGATTGGCTATCCGGTGATGCTGAAAAGTACAGCAGGCGGTGGTGGCATTGGCATGCAGCGTTGTTACGACGCCAGTCAGCTGCGTGATGCGTTCGCATCGGTGCAACGACTGAGCCGCAACAACTTCAGTAATGATGGTCTGTTCCTGGAAAAGTTCGTCGAGCATGCGCGCCATATCGAAGTGCAGATTTTCGGTGATGGTCGGGGGCGAGTGGTATCCCTGGGTGAGCGTGACTGTTCGCTGCAACGGCGCAACCAGAAGGTCGTGGAGGAAACCCCGGCGCCGAACCTGCCGGAGTCCGTGCGCGAGGCCATGTGTGCTACGGCTGTACGTCTCGGAGAGGCGGTGCAATACCGTAATGCCGGTACCGTCGAGTTTATCTATGACGATGTTGCCCGGACCTTCTATTTTCTTGAGGTCAACACCCGGCTCCAGGTTGAGCATGGGGTCACCGAAATGGTTGGTGGCGTGGACCTGGTTGAATGGATGGTGCGGCTGGCGGCGGGCGACAGCAGCTTTCTTGATGGTTTTGTCTATCAGCCCAAGGGCCACGCCATTCAGGTGCGGCTGTATGCCGAGGATCCGGGCAAGCAGTTCCAGCCGGCCGCCGGATTGCTGACCGAGGTGGTATTCCCGGATGATATTCGTGTCGATACCTGGGTCAGTCCCGGTCTGGAAGTGCCAGCATTCTATGACCCGATGCTGGCGAAACTGATTGTCCATCAGCCAGATCGGACCAGCGCACTCAAGGCAATCAGCGATGCGGTAGCCGTGACACGGTTGCGCGGCATTGAAACCAACCTGGCCTGGCTGCGTCAGGTTGTAGTCAGTGATGTTTTCAGCAGCGGCAAACAGACCACCGCGTTCCTGAATGATTTTCCGTTTCTGTCCAGCGCCATTGATGTGCTTGATGGCGGCACCCTGACCACGGTACAGGATTGGCCGGGCAGGATCGGCTACTGGCACGTCGGTGTGCCGCCCTCCGGTCCCTGCGATGCTCTCAGTCTGCGCCTTGGTAACCGTCTGCTTGGCAATGACGAGCAGGCTGCCGGTCTGGAAATGACACTGACCGGAGGCCGGTTCCGCTTTCGTCAGGCAACCCGTATTGCCCTGACCGGTGCCGACATGCAGGCACGTTGTCAGGGGGAGCTGCTGGCGAACTGGTCGGTGCACCAGATCCCCGCTGGCGCCGAGCTTATTTTTGCTGCAGTAAAAGGTGCCGGCAGCCGTGGTTATCTGTGTGTCGAGGGCGGCCTGGATGTGCCGCATTATCTTGGTTCACGGAGTACTTTTACGCTGGGCAAATTCGGCGGACACGGTGGCCGTGCCCTGCGCAGCGGTGACGTGTTGCACCCCTGTGACAGCGGCCGGCGGGCGCCGACAGATCAGCAGGAATTGGCTGAAATGCTGCAGCCGACGCTGACCGATCACTGGACCCTGCGAGTTATCTACGGCCCCCATGGCGCCCCCGATTTCTTTACCGAAGAAGATATCGATATTTTTTTCGCCACCGATTGGGAAGTGCACTACAACTCCAGCCGCACCGGCATTCGCCTGATTGGTCCCAAGCCGGAATGGGCGCGCCGGGATGGCGGCGAGGCAGGCTTGCACCCGTCAAATATTCATGACAACGCCTACGCGATTGGCGCGGTGGATTTCACCGGCGACATGCCGGTGATTCTCGGTCCGGATGGTCCCAGTCTCGGCGGCTTTGTCTGCCCGGTGACTATCATCAAGGCCGATCTGTGGATGCTCGGTCAGTTGCGCGCCGGCGATCGTATCCGTTTCATTCCGGTTGATCAGGTCAGTGCTGAAGCTCTGGAGCATCAGCAGCATCAGTTGGTGGCCACCCTGGATCAGGCACCACCGGTTGAGATCACGGTTGGTCGCACCGCGCCGGTGCTGGCACAAACTGCGGCCACGACGGAGCAGGTGGCGGTGGTTTACCGCGCTTCCGGCGATGACAACATTCTGGTGGAGTACGGGCCGCAGATGCTCGATCTGAATCTGCGATTTCGGGTTCATGCGCTGATGGAATGGTTACAGCAACAGCGTATCGACGGGGTGTTGCAGTTGACGCCCGGGATTCGTTCGTTGCAGGTGAATTACGACAATCTGCGTCTTCCACAAAGGACTTTGCTTGGCTTGCTTGAGCAGGCTGAATCGCGCCTGCCGGCGATCGAAGACATGGAAGTGCCGTCGCGCATCGTTCATCTGCCGATCTCCTGGGATGATGAGCAGTGTCGACTGGCGATCGAGAAATACATGCAGTCGGTGCGCCGTGACGCGCCCTGGTGTCCCAGTAATATCGAGTTTATCCGCCGAATTAACGGGCTCGACTCCGTTGACGAGGTGAAGCGGATCTTCTTCGATGCCAGCTACATGGTTATGGGGCTCGGCGATGTCTACCTTGGCGCGCCGGTGGCGACGCCGGTTGACCCGCGTCACCGACTGGTTACCACCAAATACAATCCGGCCCGCACGTGGACTCCGGAAAATGCGGTCGGCATCGGTGGTGCCTACCTGTGTGTCTATGGCATGGAGGGTCCCGGTGGTTACCAATTCGTTGGTCGGACTGTCCAGATGTGGAATAGCTGGTGCCAGACCGCCGAGTTCAGCAAGGACTCCCCCTGGTTGTTACGCTTTTTTGACCAACTGCGTTTTTATCCGGTGTCACACGAGGAGTTGATGCAGTGGCGACAGGACTTCCCGCGCGGCCGGGTGTCACTGAAGATAGAGGAAACCCGCTTCAGTTTACGTCAGTACAACGCGTTTCTGCAGGATGAAGCGGACAGCATCCAGCATTTCAAGCAGCACCAGCAGGCGTCCTTCGATGCCGAGCGGGAGCGTTGGGCGGCCACCGGTCAGGATATGGTCAGTGTCGAGGAGGTTGCCGCAGTAAATGAAGATGCTGTGCTTGGCGATGGCGAGCATGCCATTAGTAGCGGTGTGCCCGGCAGCCTCTGGCAGCTGCCGGTGAAGCTGGGGGCGCGGGTTGCCGAGGGCGATACGGTGGCGGTGATTGAATCGATGAAAATGGAGATTCCGGTACAGACGCACGTTTCCGGAGAAGTGATCCGGCTGTTGTGTGAACCCGGCACGTCCCTTGCACCGGGACAGGTTCTGCTGGTGATCCGGGAGGACGGCACATGAAAATGTCAGTAACCGATTTACATCATATGTATCGACAGGGCAGCGTCACGCCGCGGGCGCTGGTGGATCAACTGCGTTTGCGTATTCAGGCCCATGCTGATCACCATGCCTGGATCACGGTGCTCGATAATCGCGCATTGAAGCCGGTGCTGGATCGCCTTGACGGTCATTCACCCGATACCTTGCCGCTGTTCGGCGTTCCGTTTGCCATCAAGGACAATATTGATCTGGCTGGCGTGCCGACTACGGCGGCCTGCGAGGGCCTTGGCCGCCTGCCAACGGAAACCGCCACCATCGTTAGTAAACTGATTGATGCCGGTGCCATTCCGCTTGGCAAAACCAATATGGATCAGTTTGCCACCGGACTTGTCGGCACTCGCTCACCATTTGGCATTACCCGCAACGCATTTGACCCGGCCTTTATCAGCGGCGGCTCCAGTTCCGGTTCGGCGGTGGCGGTGGCGCTTGGCGAGGTCTGCTTCGCACTGGGCACTGACACGGCGGGCAGCGGTCGGGTGCCGGCGGCACTCAATAATCTGATCGGGGTCAAACCGACTCGTGGTCGCTGGTCCTGTCATGGCATTGTTCCGGCTTGCCGGACGCTCGACTGCCCATCACTGTTTGTGCTTGACCCGTACGATGCTTCTATTATTTCTGCGGTGCTGGAAGGTCCTGATCCGCTTGACCCGTATAGCCGTCGGGGCCGGGAGCGGGTTCTCAACGGCGAATCGTTGCGAATCGCCGTGCCGCGGGCAGATCAGTTGCGTTTTTTCTCCGACACAGAGTATGAAATCGCATTCGCGCGCGTGGTCAGTCAGTGGCGAGAGTCAGGGGTTTCGGTAGTCGAGATCGATTTCTCTGCATTCAGTGAAGCCGCCGAGCTGCTTTATCAGGGCCCATGGGTCACCGAGCGCTGGCTCGCGGCGGAACAGACGTTGCGTAATGCACCCGATACGGTGCTGCCGGTGATTCGGGAAATCATAGGTGCTGCCGGTGAGCGCAGGGCGGCGGAGTATTTTGCTGCCGAGTACCGGCTGGCGGAGTTGCGCCAGCAGGTGAATGCGATGTTCGGCGAATTTGACGTGCTGCTGACGCCTACTGTCGGTCATCATTATCGCATTAGCGAGATCAATGAAGCGCCAATCGTTCGCAATAGCGAGCTGGGTTACTACACCAACTTCATGAACCTGCTTGATCTTTGCGCGGTGGCGGTGCCAGCGGGCTTTACTGCTGCAGGGATGCCGTTTGGCATGACACTGTCGGCGCCAGCTTTCACGGACGCCTCCCTGCTGGTTCTGATGCAGCGCTGGCTAAGTCAGTACGACCAGCCCATTGGCGCCTGCGGACATCGGCTGCGCGATACCGCACCACTGCCATTACCGGGACGCATCGAGGTGGCAGTGTGCGGTGCTCACCTTAGCGGAATGCCGCTCAATCACCAGCTCACCAGCCGTGGCGGCTGGCTGGTGAAAGCAACACACAGTGCGCCCGGCTATCGCCTTTATGCCCTGCCCGGTGGTCCCCCGTGGCGGCCGGCCATGGTACGTGCTGACAACGGTGCTGCCATTGAGCTGGAAGTCTGGTCTTTGCCGGAGGCAGAGTTTGGCAGCTTTGTTGCTGCCATTCCGGCGCCCCTTGGCATTGGCAAGGTGGAGCTGGCTGATGGCAGCCGTGTTAGCGGCTTTATTTGCGAGCAGGGCGGCGTGCAGGGTGCTGAGGACATCACCGCTTTCGCTGGCTGGCGTGCCTATATGGCGTCACGGAAACGCCCGTGAGCGCATGCTGTGCTATGGTTCGCCTCCCTGATTGACACGGAGACCCATGGTGATTGCATATCAGCCGGCTATTTTTGATCGCAACAGCCGCCAGCACTTGTTTGTCGAGTTGATTCTTCGTCCCGGTGCCGATGCCGTTTTACTACGCCAGGCATTGGCGGAGGTGGTTCGGGCCAACCGACCTGGCGTCAAACTGGTGCTCGCCTTCGGGCCGGCCCTTTGTGAGCGACTGGATATTGATGTCAGCTTCGCGGATTTCTCTCTTGACGGGGTAGTGCCAGCCACGCAGGCGGATCTGTTTTTCTGGTTGCAGGGCGATCACCGCAGTGACCTGTTCGATAC
>JBFHPX010000125.1:0-7317 GCA_041592575.1 Alcanivoracaceae bacterium | reverse complement strand
TAAAGCGCCTGCGCGCTTGAATCATGCTCAGCAAAACCAATATCACTCAATGAATGACTCGATAGTGCTGATATCTTTTTTGAAGATATCGCCCCATCAGAGCTCACACGTTTGTCTGCCTGATTGTTAAAGAGCTGCGGGGTCACCCCCGTCGAGAGAGGCGCCATTCTACTCAGACGACTCTCTCTGTCAAACGTTTTTTGAAAACTTTTTCATGAAATCAGGCTAGCTCAGGCGCACCCGGGCGATCTGTTTCTTGCCGGCCTGCAGCACCGGGCTCTGCCCCCGGGAGAGCCGCAGGTCCGGCGCGCATTGCTGGCCATCCACATACACGGCGCCGCGCTCTAGCAAGTCTCTAGCTGCCGCGCTGTTCTTCACCAGCCCTGCCAGACGCAGCACCGCAGCCACCGGCAAATCCTCCACCCCGGGCTCCAGCGCCACCTCCACTTCCGGCACCCTGTCCGGGATCTCCCCGAGCGCGATCTGGTTACCCGCCGCATTCGGCGCCTGTTCCGCTGCCTCCACACCGTGAAACCGGGTCACCATCTCCACTGCCAGCAGCCGCTTGGCCTCCCGCGGATCACCAGTCTGCTCCGCCTGCCGGCGCCATTCATTGATTTCGTCCATGGGTCGGGCGCTGAGCAGCTCGAAGTAACGCCACACCAGCTGGTCGGGCATCGACACCAGCTTCCTGTACATCTCCCCGGGCTGATCGCTGACACCGATATAATTGCCCAGCGACTTGGACATCTTCTGCACCCCGTCCAGCCCCTCAAGGATCGGCATGGTGAGGCAGACCTGAGGCTCCTGACCGTAATGCTTCTGCAGGGTCCGCCCCATCAGGAGATTGAACTTCTGGTCAGTACCGCCCAGCTCGATGTCCGCCTGCAGGGCCACCGAGTCATAGCCCTGTACCAGAGGATAGAGAAACTCGTGGATGGCTATTGGCTGCTCTCCGCGAAAGCGCTTGCTGAAATCGTCCCGCTCCAGCATCCGGGCCACGGTGTACTGGCCGGCGAGGCGGATCATGTCCGACGCGCCCAGCTTGTCCATCCATTCAGAGTTGAAGACAACTCGCGTCCGGGCCGGATCGAGAATCTTGAACACCTGCTCCTGATAGGTGGCAGCATTGGCCAGCACATCATCCCGGGTCAGGGGAGGGCGAGTCGCGCTCTTTCCTGTCGGATCGCCGATCATGCCGGTGAAGTCGCCGATCAGGAACATCACCTCATGGCCAAGCTCCTGAAACTGGCGCAGCTTGTTGATCAGTACGGTATGACCGAGATGAAGGTCGGGCGCCGTGGGATCAAAGCCTGCCTTTATACGCAGCGGCCGGCCGCTCTCCAGTTTGCGGATCAGGTCTTCCTCCTGAATGATTTCCGCGGTGCCACGCCGGATCAGGGCGAGCGCATCTTCCAGCCTGGCCATGTATACTCCCGTCAGCTGTTGGGTTGGGTCGGAAAAGTTGCCGATTGTAACATCTGCACCGCCGCACAGAAGGCCGCAAAGTTGGCCGAAGTGTGCTTTCTTCCTATATATTCCGGTCAGTTACCCATAACATTTCGGCAAGCCCCGCAGGATCATGACTAAGCCACTGTCTTTAATAATGTTTTTCCTGACCCGCTTCCCCCGCGTTCACATCGCGGCCAGTCTGGGTCTCGCCATTCTACTGGGCGCTGCCATTCTGCTCCCGGAGACGGGTTCGTCCGTGCCCAGCCATCTGGATTCCATGGAACTGGCCCTTCCGGAGCTCGAAGGCAGTAGTGATGTTGTCGATGGTAGTGCCGAAATAGCTCAGGACTGGCGCGAGATCACCGTGCGTAGCGGCGATACCCTCGGCAAGCTGCTGCGCGACAATGGCATCCCGGCAACCGAGATCCACGCTCTGGTCAGCTCCGGTCCCCTGCTGAAACAACTGGCCAATCTGCGCGTCGGCGATCTGTTGAGACTCGACATTGATGAGCGCGGAAGCCTGCAAGGCATTGAGCGTCACGTCAGCCGGGTGGAGGTGTTCCGCGGTCAGTTTGACGGGAGCAGCTGGCACGGCGAGCACCTGAAACGGGAATACGAACGCCAGCTCAGTTACGCCGAGGCCGTCATTGAAGACTCGCTATTTCTTGCTGGCCAACAAGCAGGCATGACCGACAACCTGATAATGCAGCTGGCCAGTATCTTTGCCTGGGATATCGACTTCATTCTCGACATTCGTCGCGGTGATCATTTCCGCCTGCTTTATGAAGAGCTGCTGCTTGATGGCGAGAAGGTTGGTGACGGCGACATTCTGATGGCGGAATTCTGGAACCGGGACAGAAAGGTTGCCGCGTTCCGTTTCGAGACATCGGAAGGTCGGGCTGAGTATCTTGATGCACTCGGCAACTCCATGCGCCGTGAGTTTATCCGCACCCCGGTGGAATTCGCCCGAGTCAGCTCGCGCTTTAATCCCAATCGCCGTCATCCGGTGTTGAATACCATTCGCGCGCACCGCGGCGTTGACTATGCAGCCCCAACCGGAACTCCCATCAGGGCAGCCGGAGACGGACGGGTGGAGTTTGTCGGCAAGAAGGGTGGTTACGGCAACGTCGTGATCATTCGCCATGGTCAGGCTTACAGCACGCTTTACGCTCACATGCGCAATTTTGCCCGCGGCATTCGTTCCGGCTCCCGGGTCAAGCAGGGGCAGACCATCGGATACGTTGGCATGACCGGCCTGGCCAGTGGCCCACACTTGCATTACGAATTTCTCGTCAATGGCGTGCACCGCGACCCACTCACCGTGCAGCTTCCCAAAGCACAGGGAATTCCCGAGGGAGAACGCAAGGCGTTTCTGGTCCATGTGAGCAAGCTGCGCAATCAGCTGGCCCTGTACTCCGACGCCAGCACTCTTGCCGCCAATGAAACCCCTTGATGGCCTGTACATTGGCTTGATGTCCGGCACCAGTCTGGATGCCATTGATGCGGTACTGCTGCATTGCAGCAGTGATCGCATCAGCTTGCGGGGAACCCACAGCCACACCATGCCCTCCGAGCTGCGAGAAAAAATTCTCCAGCTGTGCCAGAACGGCGCCAGTGAAATTGATCGTGCCGGCCTGGTTCATCTGGAATTAGGCGAGCAGTTCGCCGAAGCGTCGCTGGCGCTTCTGAACAAAACCGGCACTCCCGCCTCTGCTGTCATTGCCATCGGCTGTCACGGCCAGACCATTCGGCACCGCCCGGGAAAACATGGTTTCTCTGTTCAGATCGGCAGCGCCGACACTCTGGCTGTACGCACCGGCATCGCTGTGGTTTCCGATTTCCGCAACCGTGACATGGTGCTCGGCGGTCAGGGTGCACCTCTGGTGCCGGCTTTCCATCGCGCCATGTGGGGCAGCATGGCGGGCACCGCTGTGGTCAACATCGGCGGCATGGCCAACATTACCTGGATGGAAAACGGCGACGTTACCAGCGGCTTCGACACCGGCCCCGGCAACGTACTGATGGATAGCTGGGTTCGCAAACATCGTGGCGACCAGTTCGACCAGGATGGTCATTGGGCCGCCAGTGGCCTGCTGCAACCGGCACTGCTTGCACGCATGCAGCAGGAGCCCTATTTCGCCATGCCGCCACCGAAGAGCACCGGCCGCGAGCTGTTCTGCATGGAATGGTTAAACGGCCATCTCAATGGCGAGTCGCCCGAAGATGTCCAGGCAACGCTGCTTGAACTGACAGCCTGGTCAATTGCTGAAGCGCTGAAACCACTGACGCCGGAAAGGGTGCTGGTATGTGGTGGCGGTGCGCATAACAAGATGCTGATGCGGCGCATACAAACACTCTGTAACCATGCCCCGGTTATACCCACCGATGACGTCGGCCTGAGCGCCGACTGGGTCGAGGGCGCTGCATTTGCATGGCTTGCCTGGGCGCGTCTTAATCAGGTGCCGGGCAATGTCCGCAAGGTAACCGGGGCTCGTTCCGAGGCAGTGCTGGGAGCGCTTTACCTGCCTTGAGACCCGGCAACGCTGCGCCGGTAGGCGGCTGGCGTTGTCCCTGTCCAGCGCTGAAAGGCGCGAATAAAGGATGCCGGCTCGGCATAACCAAGCTGTCGCGCCACCGACTCCACCGAAACACTTCCTGATCCAAGCAACTGCCGCGCCTTGTCCGCCCGCACCTCATCCAGCAACGACCGGAATGAGGCGTCCTCGGCATCCAGCTGGCGGCGCAGAGTGCGCTCCGAAACACCAAGCGCCGCCGCCACTTCCGCCGCCGCGGGAAAATCATCGCTGAACAAGCCCAGATGGCTGCGCACCCGGTCGGCCATGCTCTCGGCGCTCTGGCTTCGGCTGCTCAGAAGAGCATCACACTGGGCCCGATACATACGGTGCGCAACCGGATCACCGGTTGGCATCCGCGTGGCCAGCGGCGCGTTCGGAATCCATATTCGCCCCTGCTCGAAACCGAACTTTACCGGGCAGCGAAAATGAGCTTCATAGGCAGCCGCCTCCAGTGGCATCGGGTACGGCATCTCGATGGCAACGGCATCAAAGTTGGTGCCAATCCCGGTTTGCATATCTCGCAGCAGCTTGATTGTGCCGGACACTTCGCCATCGATCCTGACTCGCTTCACAGCAACCGGCAGCGGTGGCGGCGTCAGCACCAGTGCACTGATCTTGTCGCCCGGCTCGAAGCTGATCCGGCTGAACAGGAATGTCAGATCCTGATAGCGGATACCCTCCTGCACCGCCTGATAGGCGTTGTCGCAGGTCATCAGCAGCATGATGAAAGGACCGTATCCGGCCAGCGCAAAATGCTGCCCGACTTTCAGCCCCGCCAGCGGATCGCGAATCTGCATGGCGGTTTCGGTGAGAATGCGCATCTCCAGACCGCGGTCGATCTCGGCACCCGGATCTATGCTGTCCAGATCAATACCAAAGCGCGCCAGCACCGGAGCGATGTCCTCTCCCAGTGCCCTGAAACCCTGCAGCATATAGACCATGCCAAGGATGGAGTGCTTGCTCATAACAGACCGTCGCTGGCCGAAAATATCAATTTATCGTCGCAGACTAGCATATACCGGCAACCATGGAAGCCCCCAGAATGCCCTCCATGGGAACACTCCCTCGACAAGAAAAATGCCCGTGGAGGCCAGCATGACCAGCAAAGCTCATATTCCCGGCACCACCACTGAAGTTGTCGACGTCGTTATTGTCGGCGCCGGCTTTGGCGGTCTCGGTATGGCGATCAAGCTGAAACAGAGTGGCAACGACAACTTCGTCATTCTGGAAAAGGAAAACGAAGTCGGTGGCACATGGCGCGACAACAGCTATCCCGGCTGCGCCTGCGACGTTCAGTCGCATATGTACTCATTCTCGTTCGAGGGAAAACCGGACTGGAGCAAGCGTTACGCACCGTGGCAAGAGATCCAGCAATATATTCTCGATACCACCGACAAGTACGGTCTGCGTCAGCATCTGCGCTTTGGTCAGGAGGTAGTGTCTGCCAACTTCGACGAGGGCACCGGCCAGTGGACCATCCGCACCGGCAGCGGCGACACCCTGATCGCCCGCCACTGGGTGCTGGCCACTGGGCCACTACATGTACCGCAGTATCCGACTATCAAGGGCCTGGAAAGCTTCAAGGGCAAGGTATTTCATTCCGCCCGCTGGGATCACGACTACGATCTGACCGGCAAGAATGTGGTATCCATCGGCACCGGCGGCTCCGCGGTGCAGTACTTGCCGGAGATCGCGCCGCAAGTAAAGCAGCTGTATGCGTTCCAGCGCTCACCGGCCTGGGTTATTCCGCGCGATGAGCGCCTGTACTCATCGCTGAGCAAGAAAATGTTCGCCGCGTTCCCGGCGCTGCGTAAATTGCATCGTGCCAGGCTGTACTGGAGCAATGAATCGCGAGTCTGACCAATCTTCAATCCGGCGATTGCCCGCGCTCTGCAGAAGCTGGCCGAAGCCTTTATCCGCTTTCAGGTGAAAGACAAGGAAACCGCCCGCAAGCTGACGCCGGATTACACCCTTGGTTGCAAACGCATTCTGATTTCCAACAAATACTATCCGACCTTTAACCGCGAGAATGTTGAGCTGGTTACAGATGGTATTCTCGAAGTCCGTGAGAACAGCATCGTCACCAGCGATGGTGTGGAGCGGCCCGCGGATTGCATCATTCTCGGCACCGGATTCATTGTCGACCCGCGCGTCTATATGAAAGATTTCGAGCTCACCGGGCTGGGCGGCCGCAACCTGAATGATGACTGGAAAGACGGAGCAGAGGCCTATTATGGCACCACTGTCAGCGGCTACCCGAACATGTATCAGCTGGTAGGCCCGAATACCGCTCTCGGACACAACTCCATTATTTTCATGATCGAGTGTCAGGTGCAGCACATCCTCAACTGCATGAACCTGCTCAAGCAGCAGGGCGGTGATTACATCGACGTTCGTCAGGATGTGCAGGAAAAATTCAATGCCAGGGTTCAGGAAAAGCTGAAAGGTACGGTCTGGACCTCGGGCTGCCAGAGCTGGTACCAGCAGGCCGATGGCAAAAACTTCACTATTTGGCCGGCATCAACCTGGCGTTTCTGGCTGGAAACCCGGGATCTGGCTCCGGGCGCCTATGCGGTAGTGCGCTGCAAGAACAGGGTAACCCGCAGCGAGACAGAGAAGGTCAGCAACTGATCCTGACAAGAAACAAAAAGGCGGCTCCGGCTGCCTTTTTTATATAAGCGCGAAGGCAAGCAGCGCCGCACCACTGCCAAGCACCGCACCGGCAAGAATATCGCTGGGGAAATGCACGCCCAGCAGAACCCGGGAAAGTCCGATGGCAATCGCCATTGCAAACATCAGCGGTGTCCAGGCCGGGAAAAATGCCGTCACAGAGACGGCAAAAGCGAAAGCTGCTGCTGTGTGCCCGGAAGGAAAGCTGAACCGGTCGGAGGGCCGGATAAATGCCGACAGGCTCTCCACTGCATCGGCGGGCCTTGGCCGCCTGATCAGATTTTTCAGCAACAGATACAGCGGTAGCTCAATCAGGAACGCACTTAGCAACAGCTGGGTAAATGCGGCCACCTCGGGGACCGCCAGATACCAGAGTAGCGCTGTAACGACCGCGTAGAAAGGGCCGTCGCCCAATCTGGACACCTGTCTGGCAATGCGGGCTATGCGGGCGGCGGAAGGGCGACCGAGCAGCCAATGCATGGCACGCAGGTCATAGCCGGTCAGCTTTTCGAATGTCTTCTCTCGCGGTGTATTCATGCCGCCATAATCCACCGCTGTCGGGGCGGGAATATGACAGCACCACTACGGTTTGATGACAGCGATCAGGGAGACTGGCGCT
>JBFHPX010000124.1:0-7390 GCA_041592575.1 Alcanivoracaceae bacterium | reverse complement strand
CCTCACTTGTCGTCAAGAAATGCACCAATCGCCTCGGCCACCGGCTGCGGTGATTCCATATGCAGGTGGTGACGACCGGGCAAGCGCACCAGCTGGATGCCTTCAATCCAGCCAAGCCGGTGTTCAAAATGGCCCTGCCCGCCCATGCCCTGCTCACCGACAATCAGCAGCGTCGGCGAGCGGATCGCCCTGGCGAAACCTTCCACCTGATCCTCGCTCAGTCGCAGCGACGAGGTCAGCCGCAGGCGCGGATCGGCGCGCCAGGTAAAGCCTTCGCCATTACCATTGGCGGCCGGCATCAGGCCGCGCTCGCAGAGCAGCCGGGAGCAATCGTGAGAAAGCCCGCCAAAGCCTTTGGTACGTGCTTCCACGGCATCCTCCATATGCGCATATACCGGCTTCTGTTTTGCCGGCAGCAGCTTCATTTCGTCGATGGCGCGGCGCAGGGTGGCCGCCACTTCGGTGGACGGCGAGGTCGGCGGGCCGAGGCCTTCAATCAGCACCAGCTTGCTGACCCGCTCCGGATAACAACCGGCAAACAGGGTCGCCACACCGGCGCCCATGGAGTGGCCAAGCAGGATAAAACTGTCCCAGCCGAGATGGTCCGCCACTGACAGCACATCGCGGACATGATCGACATAATGGGTGGCTGCCTGCTCGGGGCGGTGCCCGGACAGGCCGTGGCCGGAGAAATCCAGTGCCACCATCGGATTCGGCAACGAGTCCATCAACGGAAAAAACGACGCGGCATTATCCAGCCAGCCGTGCAGCGCCAGCACCGGCGTGCCGGTGCCCGGCTTTTCCACGGCAGCTAGAATCTGGCCCCAGCAATCAAAGCGGCGTTCGATGCGTGTGCTCATTTGCCACTCCCGGCTGCCAGCAAGGCTTTCAGTTGCTCCAGCACCAGCGCGCTGTTTTGTTCCGGCTTCTCCAGCGGGAACATGTGCCCGCCTTCGGCCAGCCCCCACTCCATGCCATGCCGCCGCACATGACGGCGGGCGCAATGAATAAAGCCGGGCTCGGACTCGCTGCCATTGACCAGCATGCCCGGCACTTTCAGACGTGGATAGGTATGCAAATCCTTCGGTGTGGTGCGAAAAATGCCGACCTCCACATCCACCAGAAAACGCAGCCGGCAGCCGTCAGCATCGCACTCCACCGCAGAGTTGATGTAATCGCGCAAACAGTCGGGATCAAAGCGCTGGAAGAACCCGCGCCTGGCAAAATAGCGGTCCACTTCGGCGCGGTCCGGCCACTCGGCACGGCGAAACTTCGATTTGCCGGCCGGGCTGATGCGATCACCCTGGCCAACCAGATCAGCCAGAATAAACAGCCAGCGCGCCAGGCCGTTGATCAGCGGCGGGTCAAGCATCACCAGCGCCGAGAACCAGTCCGGCCGCCGCGCCGCCACCGTGAACATCAGTACCCCGCCCATGGAATGGCCCATGCCCACCAGCGGCTTGGGTAGCGGCTCAAGAAAAGCTTCCAGCTCCCGCGACAGACCGTGCCAGTGGTTGTCCACCGGGAACGCCGGGTTATGACCGATGCGGTCGATGGCATGAACCTGATAATCCTGCTCGAAGGCGGCGAGAAACTTGCGATAACTGCCACCTGGCACGCCGTTGGCGTGGGCGAATGCGAGTACCGGTTTGGCTTGCGTCATGAATACCTCCACAAGCGCGCTATTCTGGCCGCGCCCCGCCGCTGGCTCAATGACGGAAGATGACCCGGTCCTGACCATGTACAATCCCGGCTCTGGTCCGCGAGGCCGAACGCACACTGACATTCGAGAGCCCTGATGAAACTGGTTTCCTTCAATATCAACGGCATCCGCGCCCGCCCCCACCAGATCGCTCAACTGATCGACAGCCACCAGCCAGACCTGATCGGCCTGCAGGAAATCAAGGTGCAGGACCAGGAGTTCCCGGAGGAGATGATCCGCGAGCTCGGCTATCACCCCTATTACTTCGGCCAGAAAAGCCACTACGGCGTCGCCCTGCTGACCCGCGAACCATTGCTGGATGTGCAGCGCGGTTTCCCCGGCGACCCGGAAGACGCCCAGCGCCGCATGATCATTGGCAAACTGGCCGGCCCTGGCGGCAAGCCGGTAACGGTGCTGAACGGCTACTTCCCGCAGGGCGAAAGCCGCGACCACCCGGTAAAATTCCCGGCCAAGCAGAAGTTCTATGCCGACCTGCAGCACTACCTGGAAAATCAGCTGCAACCGGACGAGCCGGTGGTGGTGATGGGCGATTTCAATATTTCCGCCGAGGACACCGACATCGGCATCGGCGAGGACAACCGCAAGCGCTGGCTGCGCGACGGCAAGACCAGCTTCCTGCCGGAGGAGCGCGAATGGTTCCAGCGCCTGCTTGGCTGGGGGCTCAAGGACACCTACCGGATGATCCACGGCGACCGCAACGACCTGTTCAGCTGGTTCGATTACCGCTCCAAGGGCTTTGAGCGGGAACCGAGGCGCGGCCTGCGCATCGACGGCATCCTCGCCAACGGCGCGCTGCAGTCAAAAGTCCGCGATGCCGGCATTGATTACGAGATCCGCTCCATGGAGCGGCCTTCGGATCACTGCCCGGTCTGGGTGGAGCTCGCCTGAGATGGCCGTGCAATGGCACCGTGACCGGTTCCGGCTGAACCTTGACGGCCTTGGCCTGATCGTCGATCTGGCCATGATCGTGCTGGTGATCCTCAACCTCAGCCTGATCCTGTTCGACTGGATGTTCAGCGCCCAGCCAGTGCAGGCCGGTCTGGCCCGGCTGGCGCCGGACTTCACCGCCTTCTATGCCGACACCATCCACAGCGATTTCATCTTCTGGGACATGATCTTCGTCAGCATCTACCTGACCGAATTTACTGTCCGCTGGATCATCGCCATTGCCCGCCAGACCTACCATCGCTGGTTCTTCTACCCGTTTGCCCACTGGTACGACCTGCTCGGCTGCATTCCGGTGGGCGGCTTCCGCTGGCTGCGGATCCTGCGGGTGATCAGCCTGGTCTACCGGCTGCAACGCACCGGCATCATCGACCTGCGCTACACCTGGCTCGGCTTCACCGTGCTCAAGTACTACCGCATTCTGGTCGAGGAGATCTCCGACCGGGTGGTGATCAACGTCCTCGACGGTGTCCAGCGTGAGGTCCGGCAGGGCTCGCCGCTGGTACACCGGATCGAAACCGAGGTGCTGGAACCGCGTCGCCACGAGCTGGTGGATTTCATTGTCAGCCGGGTGGTCGACATCATTGCCCGGACCCACAGCCAGTGGCGTCAGGGCCTCGGCGACTATCTGTCGCAGTTGACCGACGACGCCCTGACCCGTACCCCCAGTGGCGCCCGGCTGGCGGCGATTCCGGTGGCCGGGCCCCGGGCGCTGGCGCTGATCGGCGATACCGTGCGCGAGCTTGGCGTTGCCCTCACCGACCAGCTGGTAGAAGACCTGACCGCCCCGGAGAACCGGGAGACCCTCGACAGTATCGTCGATGGCGTCCTGCGCCACGCCGGCGGCGACCGGCAGGAGCTGGACCGGCTGATCCGCGAGACCCTGCTGGCCGTGCTGGACCAGGTAAAGGTGCAGGTGGCAGTGCAGCAATGGAAGGAAACTGCCGCCGAAGGGTAAAACAAAGGTCAAACTTCACCCGCCCCGGCTGGCAGGATAGTGTCAGGGAGGCGTAAAATGTGACCAACTACTCAGGAAAACAAGGCCAACATGAGCGACGAGCAGAACCAGACTCAGGACGACGATCTCGAGATCCCGGCACAGAACGTGCTGATCGTTGACGACACCCCGGAGAACCTGGTGGCCCTGCAGGTGGTGCTGGAAGACCTGCCCTGCCAGCTGGTGGTGGCCAACTCCGGTGCCGAAGCGCTGGGCAAACTGCTCAAACAGGAATTCTCGCTGGTGTTGCTGGACGTGCAGATGCCGGAGATGGACGGCTTCGAAGTGGCCGAGATCATGCGCTCGAACAAGCGCACGGTAAACGTTCCGATCATTTTCGTCACCGCCAACTCCCGCGATGACCGCAACATGCGCAAGGGTTACCAGAGCGGCGCGGTGGATTACCTGTTCAAGCCGATCGACCCGACCATGCTCTGCTCCAAGGTCAATTTCTTCCTTCAGCTCGATTACCAGAAGAAGCGCCTGGAAGCGAAACTGCGCCGCAGCCGCGAATCCGCCGAAGCGATGAAAGCCGCATACGGACAAAACAGCTGAAACACTGACTCTGCCCTGCTACATTTCCGGATCATCCATTCAGGGAAGATCCTCAGGTGCAAATCCCGGGTTACAAACTCAAATCCGAAATTGGCCGCGGCGGCATGGCCAATGTTTACCTCGCCGTGCAGGAATCCTTCGACCGCCCGGTGGCGATCAAGGTAATGAACCCGGCACTGGCGGTCGACCCGACATTCGGCAAGCGCTTTATCCGCGAAGCCAAGCTGATGGCGCAATTGAGCCATCCGCACATTGTTCCGGTATTTGATATCGGCGCCCACGGCAACCTGCATTACATGGCGATGGAACACATTGCCGGTGGCACCCTGAAGCAGCGTCTGAAAGACGGCATTGATGAGGCCGATATCGAGCGCATCGTCACGGAAGTGGCCGCGGCACTGGACCATGCCGGCGAACAGGACATCATTCACCGCGACGTCAAACCGGACAACATCATGTTCCGCGCCGACGGTTCCGCCGTGCTGATGGATTTCGGCATCGCCCGGCCGATCCAGGGTGATGACGCCATGACCCAGATGGGCACCATTGTCGGCACCCCCAAATACATGAGCCCGGAACAGCATCGCGGCAAGGGCGTCGACGCCCGCGCCGATCTGTATTCACTGGGCGTGGTGCTGTTTGAAATGCTCGCTGGCCGGCCGCCCTATACCGGCGACGATGCCATGTCGATCGGCATCAAACACATCTCCGACCCGATCCCGCTGCTGCCGGGCGAAAAGCGCCGCTGGCAACCGCTGGTAAAAAAGCTGATGGCGAAAGACCCGGAACAGCGCTTCCAGCGCGGCAGCGAAGTTATTGCTGCACTGAAGGCGCTTTCCTCTGCAGCTGCCGCCGTCGCAGCAGGCACCGCCCCGGCTCCGGCGCCGGTAAAGTTTGTCGATGGCAACACCAGCCAGATCAAACTCGAATCACGCATGCGCACCAAGGAGCTGAAGGAAAAAGCCGGCATGCTATCAAGCATTTATGTGTTCGATATCTATGTCATGGCCGATGACTTCAACCAGTTCCAGCGCCACTTCGAGAAAATCAGCGAAGAGCTGTTCAACTGGGGCAAGGAACGGGGCAAGAAGTGCGGCAAGGTAAAGCTCAAGGCCACGGTGCATCCGTGGATTGCCGGCCGGGTGAAAGAGTATGTACGCAATCTGCGCAAGGCGGACACCCATGAGTTTCTCAAGCGGATTCCGATTGAGGTGAATCTGGTTGGGGCGGATGGCAAACCGATTGAGCAGTATCGGATTGATCCGGACGCTGCCTGATTTGATTGCCGGCTTTGTTTTTGGGTAAAGGAAAAGCACCAACTTCACCACCGTGCCAGGGCGCAACCGCCGCCACATCCTCCGGGCTGACCGTTCCGCTTCGCTGCACTTAAAGTCACCCTACGGATGTGGTGGCGTTCACGCCTAACTGAAACACCGCGCCCCCGCGAGTCAGGGGTGAAGCAAAAAGCCCGAACAAAAAGAGCAACAGAAATCGAAAAGAGGAAATGTACACAAGCAGCCGGATGTGAGGCTTGCGCACCTGTCAGGGGTTGACGGGACTGTGTGAGCATGGGTGAGGCAAGCGTGTTGCGAAGCACTGCTTCGCGCGCAGCCGAACGCCCGGCAGGGCCGGTCCCCGAAGGGGGCGAACACAAGCCTACAGGGACGTATTCACGGCGTGTCCCGGCAGGCCCTGACTGCTACTCCTGCCGGAGAAGTTCACTACCAAGCCAACATATACACGCTGGCACACAATCCCCAACAAGGCACCAATCCAAGACACCTGCTAAACTCCCTCCCCCATGAATACGCCAGCATCCCAGCCAATCAGCCGCCGCCTGTCCGTCGCCCCGATGATGGACTGGACCACCCGTGACTTCCGTTATCTGGCCCGGCTGATCAGCAAGCACACCCTGCTCTATACCGAAATGGTCACCGCCCAGGCCGTGATCTTCGGCAACCGCGAAGACCTGATCGGCTTTGACGAAGCCGAACACCCGGTGGCCCAGCAGCTTGGTGGCAGCGACCCGAAACAGCTCGCCGACGCCACCCGCATCTGCGCCGACTTCGGCTACGACGAAGTCAACCTCAATGTCGGCTGCCCGTCTGACCGGGTCCAGTCCGGCCAGTTCGGCGCCTGTCTGATGGCCGACCCGGACCGGGTCGCGGAGTGCGTCGCCGCCATGCAGGCGGTGGTAAACATCCCGGTCACGGTGAAAAGCCGGATCGGCATCGACGATCAGGATGAATACGAATTCCTGCACCGCTTTGTCGAGAAAGTCCGCGCCGCCGGTTGCACCAGCTTTACCATCCACGCCCGCAAGGCGATCCTGTCCGGCCTGTCGCCGAAAGAGAACCGCGAGATTCCGCCGCTGATCTATCAGCGCGCCTACGACATCAAACGCGACTTTCCCGACATCGAAGTGATCATCAACGGCGGCATCCGCGACTTTCATCAGGTGCGCGAGCATCTTGGCGAAGTGGATGGCGTGATGATCGGCCGCGAGGCCTACCAGAACCCGTACTTCCTCATCGACGCTGACAAGATCGTCTTCGATGACCCGCACCCTCAACCGGACCGCCATGGCATTGCCGAAGCCTTCATGCCGTATCTGGCAAAACGCTTTGCCGAGGGCCATCATCCCAAGCATGCCCTGCGACATATTCTCAACCTGTTCCAGGCCGTACCCGGCGCCCGCGCGTTTCGTCGTCACCTGAGCGAGAACATGCACCGCCCGGAAACCACGCCACAGATTCTGATGGACGCCCTGGCCCTGGTGCCGCGGCCATCGCTGATAGAGGAAATTTGATTATGACCAGCAAACGCGAACAGCTCGCCCGCTGGACCACCCTGGTCGCCGACACCGGCGACCTTGATGCGATCCGTACCAGCAAGCCGATAGATGCCACCACCAATCCGTCGCTGCTGCTATCGGTGGCGAAGCAATCGCAGTACCAGCATCTGCTGACAGAGGCGCAGCGCTTCGCCAGCCAGCTCGGTCGCGCTGATGATATCGGTATTCTTTGCGACGCCTTTGCCACCGTTACCGGTGCCGAAATCGTCAGCAACATTCCCGGCCTGATCTCCACCGAAGTGGATGCCCGGCTGTCGTTCGACACCAACGCCATGATCGTCCGCGGCCGGCGCATCATCGCCATGTATCGCGAGCT
>JBFHPX010000123.1:0-7418 GCA_041592575.1 Alcanivoracaceae bacterium | reverse complement strand
CTTAGAAAACTGGCCGAACTGGGTGGTGCACCGGGAGCACCGGCAACTCCGCGACGCAGTAGCGCCGCTGCCAGCAAGGAAGACGAGTTTCGCCTCAGTGCAGCGGACAGCACCCTGTTAACCGATGCGGCCGCTCCGACCATGATCACCCCCGCCGGCGGCGGCGAGCAGTTGCCCGAGTCTATCTTTCGCGAGTACGACATCCGCGGCATCGTCGGAGAAACCCTGACTGCCGAAACCGTCGAGCTGCTCGGCCGCGCAATTGGCACCGAAGCACTTCAAGCTGGCCAGCAAACCGTTATTGTAGGCAGGGACGGTCGCCTGCACAGCCCGGAGCTGGCGGAAGCGCTGATTCGCGGCCTGACCAAAAGCGGCCGCGACGTCATTGATATTGGCCCGGCGCCAACGCCGGTGCTGTACTACGCTGCCAAGGTTCTCGACAGCCAATCCGGTGTATCGCTGACCGGCAGCCATAACCCGGCCAACCACAACGGCCTGAAAATTGTCATTGATGGTGTCACCCTGACTGGCGAGCGCATCCGTGGACTGCGCGAGCGTATTGCCCGAGGCGAGCTCGCCAGCGGCGAGGGCAAGGTTCGTCGTCAGGATATCAGCGGACGCTACATTGATGAGATTTCCAGAGACATCGTTCTGGCCAGACCGATGAAAGTCGCGGTGGATTGCGGAAACGGCATAGCCGGCCCGGTCGCCGAGCGACTGCTTGCCGTCCTCGGTTGCGAGATCATTCCGCTGCATATGAATGTGGACGGCAACTTCCCCGCACACCACCCGGACACCAGCAAGCCGGAGAATTATCGCGACCTGATCGCCGCGGTCAAACAGCAAGGCGCGGATATCGGCATCGCCTTTGATGGCGATGGCGATCGACTTGGTGTTGTCACGCCGAAGGGTGAAATCATCTGGCCTGACCGCCTGATGATGCTTTATGCCCGCGACTTGCTGTCACGGATGCCCGGAGCGGACATTATTTTTGACGTAAAGTGCAGTCGCGAACTGGCTCGGGTTATCAGCCAGAATGGCGGCAGGCCACTGATGTGGCGCACCGGCCATTCTCTGATCAAGGCCAAACTGAAAGAAACCGGAGCCCCGCTGGCCGGCGAAATGAGCGGCCACATTTTCTTTGCCGACCGCTGGCATGGGTTTGATGACGGCGCCTATGCCGCGGCCCGCCTGCTGGAAATCCTGTCGCTGGAGAGCGGTGATGCGGACCAGGTCTTCAGCCAACTGCAAACCGGTGTGACCACCCCTGAGATCAACATTCCGTCCACCGACAAGGCCAAATTTGCGGTAGTCGAGAAGCTGAAAGCAAGGGCCGATAGCTTTGGCGGATCTGCCAGCACCATCGACGGTCTGCGAGTAGACTTCGAAGATGGCTGGGGACTGGTAAGAGCGTCCAACACCACAGCTGTACTGGTTGCTCGCTTCGAGGGTCGCGATCAGGCCGCGCTCAGTCGTATCGCCACGCTGTTTCGCGAACAGCTGCAAGCGATTGACCCTTCCCTGAAACTGTCGTTCTGACGGAGTTACCATGGAACATTCCCGCGCAGCGGATATCGCCCGCGTCCTGATTGAGGCTCTGCCCTACATCCAGCGCTTCTCTGGAAAAACGGTAGTCATAAAATACGGTGGCAATGCCATGGACTCGGAAGAGCTGCAAAACTCTTTCGCCCGCGACGTGGTAATGATGAAAGCGGTCGGCATGCGCCCGGTGGTCGTGCACGGTGGCGGCCCGCAGATCGGTGAGCTGCTTGCCAGACTCGGCAAGGAATCAAAGTTCATCCAGGGCATGCGCGTTACCGATAACGAGACCATGGATGTCGTGCAGATGGTGCTCGGCGGACTGGTTAACAAACAGATCGTCAACCTGATCCATCGTAACGGCGGCCGCGCCATTGGCCTGACTGGAAAGGATGGCGAATTGATTCGTGCGCGGAAGATGGTACTGACCGCCAGTGACATTGAATCGCCAGAATTGAAGGCGCCGGAAATCATAGACCTCGGGCACGTTGGCGAAGTAAAAGCCATTGATGCCGGCGTTCTGGACATGATGCTCGACAGCGACTTCATCCCTGTTATTGCACCAATCGGGGTGGACGAGGAAGGTCAGTCTTACAACATCAATGCTGACCTGGTTGCCGGCAAAGTCGCGGAAGTACTGCGTGCAGAAAAGCTGATTCTGCTGACCAATGTTTCCGGACTGAAAGACAAGGAAGGGAATATTCTTACCGGCCTCTCTGCCGAGCGAGTCAAGGCGCTGATTGCAGATGGCACCATCTTCGGCGGCATGTTGCCGAAGATTGACTGCGCCCTTTCTGCAGTGCAGAACGGCGTCGCCTCGTCACACATTATTGATGGGCGGGTCGCTCATGCTGTGTTACTCGAAATCCTGACCGATCGTGGCATCGGCACTCTTATTACAAGAAAATAGGCGAAGTGTGATGAACGAGCAGACACCGTCCCGCAAGGAACAGATTCTTCAGGCACTGGCGCACATGCTGGAAGCCGTCCCCGGTGGCCGTATTACTACCGCAGGTCTGGCCAAAGAGGTGGGCGTCTCCGAAGCCGCACTGTATCGCCACTTCCCGAGCAAGGCGAAGATGTTCGAAGGGCTGATTGGCTTTATCGAGGACAGCATCTTCTCTCGCGTCAATCGCATCACTCAGGAAACGCCGGATGCCCTGTCGCAGGTACGGCAGATACTGCACCTGCTGCTGGCTTTCACCGAGGGCAATCCGGGCATCACCAGGCTACTCACTGGCGATGCCCTGACCGGCGAGAATGATCGCCTTCGTCAGCGCATTGAACAGTTCTACGGTCGCATCGAAAGCCAGCTCAAACAGGTACTGCGTGACGCAGAGTTCAAGCAGAGCCTGCGCACTCAGGCGTCGCCGGCGGTTACCGCAAACTTGCTACTGGCGGCCACCGAAGGAAGAATCTCGCAGTTTGTCCGGTCAGGCTTCAAGGACGCCCCGACCCGGGACTGGAACGAGCAGTGGGGATTGCTGCAGGGATTGATCTTTCGCCCGTAACCGGGCGGATGTTCTAGCGACGCGCCTTCTCTATTTCACGGAGGCGGCGAATGATGGGAGCAAACTCTTCGGTGACCACACCGATGTCGTGCTCAATATCAGCGATTTTTTCTTCCTGCTCACGGATCTGCCGGGTGTAAAGCTCGATATTGGCCTGCACCGCTTCCGAGACCGGCTGGCCGGCACGCTCGGATTCAGCGGCTTTGGCAACCTCTGCAGCCAACTTGCCATCCAGCTGGGAGATATTGCCACGGGCGTAGTCAATCCCGAGACGCAGCGAAGCAATCTGCCGATCACGGGCGCGCTCCGCATCTTCCGGGGTCGGATATAGCCGTTTAAGCTGATTGTCCTGCTGGCGGATGCGCATTTCCTCCTGCATCTTGCGCCGCTCTTCCTCAGGCATGGCTGGCTCCACGACCCGCAGCACTCTTCCGCGGTTATCGATAATCTCGTAGCCACTGAAAATAGCCTGCTCCGGTAACACACTGCTGATCATCAGGCTGCCGTTGGCATTTCGGAATCGGTACAGCGCTCCCGGCGGAAGCGCTTCCGGATCTGCCTTGGCGGAGGCCGCCCCCGGCGCACGCGCCTCCACCCCTGCCGATAGAAGGGGCAATCCAAGGGCGATCATAAGAGCTACCAGACCATATCGCATATCAGATGCCGTACTGGCTGCGGTATTGCTGCATCCGCACCAACTGCTGTTCCTGTGAGGGCTGATTGCCAAGATACTGGATGATATCTGAAAGGCCGACAATACTGCGAACCGGCACACCGAGAACCTGTTCAACTTCCTGAATCGCCGAAAGCAGCCCCTGACCCTTTTCCTGCCGGTCCAGCGCCACCAGCACCGCTGCCATGCTGGCGGGCGTCTTTTCAAACAGGGCCGCGACCTCACGAATCGCCGTTCCGGCAGTGATCACATCGTCAATCACCAGCACTCTGCCTGCAAGCGGTGCGCCCACCAGCCAGCCACCCTCGCCATGGCCCTTGGCTTCTTTACGGTTGAAAGCCCAGGGCAAATCCAGACCATGATGCTCGGCCAGCGCCACTGCCACCGCCGCCACCAGCGGGATGCCCTTGTAGGCCGGGCCGAACAACATGTCGAATTTCAGGCCACTGGCGACAATGGCATCGGCGTAATAGCGTCCCAATGCAGCCAGTGCGGCGCCGCTGTTGAAAGTACCGGCATTGAAGAAATACGGACTGCGACGTCCGGACTTCAATGTGAAGTCACCGAACTTCAGCGCCCCGCGTGCCAGCGCAAACTCGATAAACTGCGTTTTGTAGGCTTCCATCCGTTACCAGCCCAGTACCTGTTGTTGCTTTCGGACAATCTCGGCGATGCCTTGTTCCGCCAGCGCCAGCATGCTGTTTTGCTGGTCGCGGGTGAAGGGCGCACCCTCTGCGGTACCCTGCACCTCAATAAATCCGGCATGCTGGTTCATGACCACGTTCATATCGGTCTCGGCACGGGAGTCCTCGTCATAGTCGAGATCCAGCACCGGCACTCCCTTGTACATGCCCACCGAAACGGACGCTACCAGCGACTGCAACGGGTCATCCTTGATGCGCTTTTTGGCCAGCAGATGGCTGAGCGCATCCACCAGGGCTACGCAGGCGCCGGAGATTGACGCGGTTCGGGTACCACCATCCGCCTGCAGCACATCGCAATCCAGCGTAATAGTGTTCTCGCCGAGCTTGCCAAGGTCCACCGCAGCCCGCAACGAGCGACCAATCAGACGCTGGATCTCGAGCGTTCGCCCACCCTGCTGGCCACGGCTGGCTTCACGCTGATTCCGGGTATGGGTGCTGCGCGGCAACATGCCGTACTCGGCGGTGATCCAGCCCTGACCCTTGCCCTTGAGAAAGCGCGGTACATTTTCCTCGATAGAGGCGGTACACAGCACCTTGGTATTACCAAACTCGACCAGCACGCTGCCCTCGGCGTAACGGGTGTACTGACGGGTAAAGGAGATCTCACGAAGCTGGTCAGGCTGACGGCCGGAAGGGCGCATATTCTGTCCTGGGGAAATGGGCGGGCGGCCATTGTAGACCAGAGTGGCTTGCTGCGGGGCGGTGAAAACGGACAGCGTTTGTCGGGAGCTGCTAGAATCGCTGCTTTACTCCAGCAGGGATCTACCATGATTCACAGCATGACCGCCTTCGCCCGGGTCGAGAAGCGACTCGAAGCGGCCACCCTGATCTGGGAGCTGAAATCGGTTAATCATCGTTATCTGGAGGTCAGTCCACGACTGCCCGATGCGTTCCGCGATCTCGAGGGTCCGCTGCGAGAGCAGTGCCGCAAGGTGCTCGGCCGCGGCAAGGTAGAAGTCGGGCTTCGTTACCAGCTTAAGGGCGGTGACGGCAATCTCAGCCTGAACGAAGAGCTGGTTCAGCAACTGGCGGTGGCGGCGCGCCGGGTCGGCGACATCATGCGACACCCGGCACCCGTGGACGTTGCCGAAATACTGCGTTTCCCCGGTGTGTTGCAGGGGATGGAAACGGACCTTTCCGGCCTCGGCAAGGCCGCCCTGACCCTGCTGGATGACGGCCTCAAGGCACTGGCTGAAGCCCGTGCCCGCGAAGGCGAAATTCTTGCCGGCCTGCTTGAGGAGCGTCTGACAGGCGTGCTGGTTCAGGTCGAGCGGGTCCGTGCCGCCCTGCCGGGCATTCTCGATAACTTGCGCGACAAGTTGAAAAAGCGCGTTGAGGAGGTCATTGCCGGTCCTGACCCGCAGCGGCTGGAACAGGAAATCGTTATTCTTGCCCAGAAGATGGATGTCGCCGAAGAGCTTGATCGTCTGATCGCCCACGTCGGCGAAGTACGCCGCTCCCTCAGTGACGGTGGCCAGATCGGCCGGCGACTCGACTTCCTGATGCAGGAATTGAACCGCGAAGCCAATACACTGGGATCCAAATCCGTTGATACCGAAACCACCCAGGCCGCCGTCGAACTCAAGGTGCTGATCGAGCAGATGCGTGAGCAGGTCCAGAACATCGAGTAACCCATGACCATCATCAAAGGCACCCTGTTTATCGTCTCTGCCCCCTCCGGCGCGGGCAAGACCACCCTGCTGGCAAAGCTGCTGGAGCAGACCGAGACCCTGTGTCTGTCGATTTCCCACACCACTCGGCCGATTCGGCCGGGCGAGCTGGATGGCGTCAACTACCACTTTACTGACCGCACCCGGTTCATCCGCATGGTCGAGCAGGGCCGGTTTCTTGAGCATGCCGAGGTGTTCGGCAACTTCTATGGCACCTCGGCGGACTGGGTCACCACCACCCTGCGCAGCGGCAAGGACGTCATCCTTGAGATCGACTGGCAGGGCGCCCAGCAGATCCGCCGACTGGTGCCGGAAACCATCAGTATCTTCATCCTGCCACCGTCCCTGCCGGTGCTGGCCGAGCGCCTGCGCGGCCGCGGCCAGGATGGCGAGGATGTGATCGCCCGCCGGCTGGCCGGCGCCCGCGACGAGATCAGCCATTACGGCGAATATGACTACCTGGTGGTCAACGATGACTTCGACCGGGCACTGGCGGATATGGCGGCAATCTTCCGGGCCGAACGCCAGCGCACCGAGCGGCAGATGACCGGCCGCGTCGACCTGCTCAGTGACCTGTTGTCCGGGGATGCCCCGACACAGTAGAATCGCCGTCCGCTAAAGAGGTGACCTATGGCTCGTGTAACCGTTGAAGACTGCCTGGAAAACATGGAGAACCGCTTTGAGCTGGTTCTGGTAGCGGCTCGCCGCGCCCGTCAGCTGCAGACCGGCGGCAAGGAACCCCGTGTGGCCTGGGAGAATGACAAGCCGAGCGTGGTGGCCCTGCGTGAGATCGCCGAGGGTCTGGTGACCCCGAATTCGATGGACAGCGAAGCGGAAACCCGCCGGGACGCCATTGACGAGCTTGCCCTGCTGACCGAGTCGTTCAGCAACTGAGGATCGGGAGGGATTGTAAAATCCCTTCTTTTTCAATGAGTCATGACGCTTTCTTGAGAAAGCGTCATAGACAAACCGGCACACCGGTCCTAAGCTCCCTAGGGTTGACATACAAACCCTGAAGGCGCGGCTTGGCCACCATCCACAATCTCGTTAAACGTCTGAAAAGTTATCTGGACGACGATCAGATCGCCCGGGTAGTGCGTGCCTACGAGTTTGTCGAGCGCGCCCATGAAGGCCAGTACCGGCGCAGTGGCGACCCCTACATCAGTCACCCGCTGGCGGTCGCCAATATCCTCATCGACATGCACATGGACCACGAGAGCCTGATGGCAGCGATGCTCCATGACGTGCTTGAAGACTGTGGTGTAGGCAAGGAACAGCTTGCCACACAGTTCAGCCCGGAAGTGGCCGAACTGGTTGACGG
>JBFHPX010000122.1:0-7445 GCA_041592575.1 Alcanivoracaceae bacterium | reverse complement strand
CGCAAGGCGCGCCGTTTTGCCCTGCAGGCTGTTTACCAGTGGCAATTGTCGAAGAACGATCTCGGCGATATCGAACTGCAGTTCCTTACCGACAACGATATGAAGAAGGTCGACCGGCAGTATTTTCATGATCTGCTGCATGGCATTCCGGCCCGTCTCGGCGAGCTCGATTCTGCCCTGCAGCCGGCGCTGGACCGGCCGCTGGTGGAAGTGTCCCAGGTTGAGAAAGCGATTTTGCGGATCGGCGCGTTTGAACTGCTGGCACGGCCTGATGTCCCTTGGCGAGTGATCATCAACGAGGGGATTGAGCTTGCCAAGGTGTTCGGCGCCGACGATTCCTTCAAGTACGTTAACGGGGTGCTGGACAAGGTTGCCCGTCGCCTGCGCACGGAAGAAGTGCGCGGCTTCTGAATTCCTCCCGGCCCGCTTCGCGGGCCAGCTGCATGGATGGACGCCGGAGTGAATGAGTTCGAACTGATTCGCCGGTTCTTTCGCGGTCGCACCGGCCCCGGGGTATTGCTCGGGCCGGGCGATGACGGTGCGTTGTTGCTGCCGACTCCGGGCATGCATCTGGTCATGACCATGGACACGTTGCTGTCCGGTCGCCACTTCCCCGAAGACCTGCCAGCTGCTGATATCGGCTGGCGATCGCTGGCGGTAAATCTGTCTGACCTTGCTGCCATGGGCGCGGAGCCGCGCTGGTGTCTGCTCAGTCTGTCTGTTCCGCAAGCCGATGAGGACTGGCTGGCATCATTCTGCAAGGGCTTTTTCGCGCTGGCAGAGCAGGCCGGCGTCACCCTGGTAGGCGGCGATATGGTGCGTGGACCACTGTCGATTACCGTGCAGGCCAGCGGAGAGGTGCCGGCCGGCAAGGCCCTGCTTCGCAGTGGTGCCCGGCCCGGCGACCGTATCTGTCTGGCTGGCGTGCCCGGTGAAGCGGCGGCTGGTCTGCAGTGCTGGCAGGCTGGTGAGCGCAGCGGGGCACTTGTGGATGCGTTCTGTCGGCCGCAACCGCAATTACCGCTGGGGCGTCGCCTGCGCGGGCTGGCCAGCGCCTGCATCGATATTTCTGATGGACTGCTGGCAGATCTTGGTCACATTCTCGCCGAAAGCGGTGGTCTGGGAGCAGGGCTGCAACTTGCTCGCATGCCGACTTCCGCGGCGCTGACAGGCTGGGGCAGTGCCGCACAACAACGGGCAGCGCAGCTCGCCGGTGGCGATGATTATCTGCTGCTGTTCACCGTGCCACCGGTGTTTAATCTGCCGTCGCAGTGGCGAGAAATTGGTCGGGTGGAGGCGCGTAAGGGTATCCGGGTGACAGATGCCGATGGCCAGCTGTTGACCGATCTGCCGGACGGTTGGGATCACTTCGCCAGAGGAGACAGCAGTCGTGCATGACACTCGCTCCGTGGTAATCGTGGGCGCCAATATCGCCGGCATGACTGCCGCCCGTGCGCTGGCTGGCCGGATATCGGTCAAGGTGTTCGAGCCCACTGCGGCGCTTGAATGGCTGCCGAATATTCATGAGCTGATCTCCGGACTCAAGCGGCCGCACAACCTGCGTGTGGAGCGTGGTCCGTTGCTGGCTCGGGCTGGCCATGACTGGCATCGCCAGCGGGTGATGGCGATAGATCCGCACCGGCATCAGCTGACGCTCGAAGATGGCTCTGAACAGCTTTTTTCCCAGTTGATAGTTGCCATTGGCGGCGTTCATTACAGTGGTACCGTGCCGGGGGCCGCCGAGCACGTGATGCCGTTCAAGTCGGTGGCCGACTGCCAGCATATCGGTATTCGACTGCAGCAGCTGGCCAGTCGCCCGGGACCGATGCGGGTGGTGATTGTCGGTGCCGGTGTTGAGGGGGTTGAGGCATTGGGGGAAGTGCTGCGTCGTTTTGGTCGACGACCCGGGCTTAACATCACGGTTATTGATAGTCGGGAGCGGATTCTGCGCAACCTGCCAGCGGCAGTGGGCGAGACCATTCGCCAGCACTGCGCAACCTGGCCGGTGGAGTTCCGCCTTGGCGAGCGGGTTGTCGCAGTTGATGCCGAAAAGATTCAGTTACAGAGTGGCATCAGTCTCGCTGCGGATATCGTCGTCTGGACCGGCGGTGTCGGTGCCCATCCGCTGCTGCATGCCAGTCATCTCAGTGATGACAGCGGTTTCGCTCCGGTCAGTGCCGAGCTGCATAATGATCATGCTGACGGCATATATGTGGTCGGTGATGCAGTCAGCAGGGTTGCCGGGGTCGAGCTGGAACGACAGGCCTACCATGCCATCGACATGGCTCGCGTGGCGGCGGCAAATGTGCTGGCGACCCGCGCCGGTCGGCCGTTGCAAAGTTATCGCGCAGCAATCAAGCCGCAGCTCATTACCTTTGGCGAGCTGGATACTTTCATGGTCAGCGGCGAACGGGCGGTTGCCAGCCCGTCATTGCGGCTGTTGAAGGAAGCAATCTATCAGGCCGGCATCGCCGGCTTTGATCATCGCCGCCGTGACCGGCGCCTGTGGGGGTTGTGGCGACGCATTCTCGACAGCGGCATTGATGGCAGCATCGACAGCCTGCGTCATCCGGCGACCCTGCTGGGCTGGGCCCGTGTCCGTATTCTGGAGTGAGTAATGAGTGTAAAGCCCGACATGCGCAACCCGGTGCATTTCCTCGCCTTCGGTTTCGGCAGCGGGCTGTCGCCAAAGGCGCCCGGCACCATGGGCACGCTGGCGGCTCTGCCGGTCTGGTATCTGCTGGCTCAGCTGCCGCTGGCTGGCTATCTTGCCGGTCTGCTGCTGGTGATCGCTGTGGGGCCATACCTGTGTGGCAAGACCGCCCGCGATCTTGGCGTGCATGATCACGGTGGTATCGTTTGGGATGAGATTGCAGGTTTTCTGCTGACCATGCTGCTGGTGCCCGTCAGTGTCTGGACGGCACTGATCGGATTTGCCCTGTTCCGCCTGTTTGATATCGTCAAGCCCTGGCCAATCGGCTGGCTCGACAAGCACGTTCATGGCGGCACCGGAATTATGCTGGATGATCTGGTAGCTGCACTCTATGCTGGGGGCTGCATTCAGGGTCTGCTCTGGTGGTGGTAGAGGCGGTAACGGCTGGTGACAACCGAGTACAATAACAACACAACAGGTCAGCATGAGCTGATCCTTAATCATCTCGCCAGGCGTGATTTCTGGCTGTTTCTGCCCGAGCCATTGGAAACAGATTTCTGTCGTGATCAGGACCGACGAGCGGTGCATGGATTTAACAGCACCATTGCTGCCATTGCGCTGTTGTATCTTTGTCTTGGTCTTGCCCTCGTTATCATCACTGGTATCGATAATCTTGGCTTCTGGCCTGCCAGTTATGGCGTCTTCATGGTGCTGATTGCCACCGCCTGGTTGTTGTCGGTGGCAAACCTGCTCGGTCGTCATTACCAATTGGTGATGACTGTGCTGATTACCGTTGCGGTGGCGTTTGCACTGGTGCATCCGTCACTGATTCACGATGGCACGCTCTACCAGCTGATTCACGAGGGCACGATTTTTGTCATGGTGGTGGTTTTTCTCGGCCTCAACCTCAGGCTGCCATGGGCGCTGGCTGCAAGTCTTGCCGGTGCCACCATTGCTATCGTTGTTACCATGATGTTTTCGCTGAAACCGGACTGGCATCTGAGCGCATCAACCTTCCTTGGTGGCAGTATGCTTGGCATCGTGCTGCGCTATCGTGACGAGCGTTATCTGCGTCGTGATTATCTGCATGCCAGATTGCTGACGCTGGACAATGAACGGATTCAGGCAATGGCAGACCAGCTTGAGCGCCTGTCATTTCTTGATGGTCTGACAGGTCTTGCCAACCGCCGTTACTTTGATAACAGCCTGGACAAAGCCTGGCGCACATGTCTGCGTGAGAATGCGCCATTGACGGTGATCATGCTGGACGTCGATTTTTTCAAACCCTACAACGATGAATATGGTCATCAGCAGGGTGATCAGGCCTTGCGCGACCTGGCGGCAACGATCGCCGCTCAGGCGGTACGGCCACAGGACCTGGTCGCTCGTTACGGTGGTGAGGAGTTTGTCGCCCTGTTGCCCTGGGTCGATGAAGCATCTGCCGGACATATGGCGGAGCGTATTCTGAAGGCGGTTTCTGATTTGAAGTTGCCGCACTCGAGCTCAGCCTGCGCAGATCACGTTACCGTCAGTGCCGGGGTAGCGACACTGGTGCCGATGGCGGAGTTGCAACCATCGTCGCTGGTGGCGGCCGCTGATGAGGCGTTGTATCAGGCCAAGCGTACCGGTCGAAACCGCTGGGTGAGGGCGGCCAGTGTTTCAGGGCAGGCGCCCGGCACTACAAGCTGAGCAGGCGTTGTCGAATTGCGGCACTGATGCCATTGCCATCGAGACCCTGCTGGGCAAGTAGTGCTTCGCGTTTGCCATGATGAATAAATTCATCGGGCAGGCCGAGATTAAGCAGGCGAACCTGATGGCCCCGTTCAATCAGATATTCATTCACGGCAGAGCCGGCGCCGGTCATGCGCTGGTGATCTTCGACGCTGACGATCAGTCGATGTAATCCTGCCAGCCGATCAAGCAATTCGGCGTCAAGCGGCTTTACCCAGCGCATATCCACCACGGTGGCGTTCAGTGCTTCGCCAGCTTCCTTGGCGGCGGGGAGCAGTGCGCCGAACGAAACGATGGCCACATCTGCGCCCTCGCGAACTACCCGTGCCTTGCCGATCGCCAGCGTGTTCAAGGAGGGCTCAATGGTGACGCCCGGTCCGGTGCCGCGAGGATAGCGCACTGCGGCGGGGCCAGGATGCTTGTAGCAGCTGGTCAGTAACTGCCGGCATTCATTCTCGTCCGATGGTGCGGCGACAATCATATTGGGCACACAGCGCAGATAACCAATATCAAATACTCCGCCGTGGGTGGCGCCGTCCTCGCCGACGATGCCGGCGCGGTCGATGCCAAAAGTGACATCGAGATCCTGCAAGGCGATGTCGTGGATCAGCTGATCGTATGCACGTTGCAGAAACGTGGAATAGATCGCCACCACCGGCTTCTGTCCTTCGCAGGCAAGGCCGGCGGCCAGCGTCAGCGCGTGCTGCTCGCAGATGGCGACATCGTGAAAGCGGTGCGGGAAACGTTTGCTGAACGGCACCATGCCGGAGCCTTCGCACATGGCCGGCGTGATCGCCACCAGCTTCTCGTCGCGAGCGGCCATGTCGCACAGCCACTGGCCGAAAATATCCTGATACTTTGGTCCGGCCGGCTTCTTTGCGGCCACCGGCTGTTCAGTCTTGGGTTCAATCTTGTTGATGGCATGAAAGCCGATCGGGTCTTTCTCCGCAGGCGCGAATCCTTTGCCTTTGGTGGTATAGATGTGCAGCAGCTGTGGTCCTTTCAGGCTGCGCATGTTTTCCAGAACCCGCAGCAGTTCGTGCAGGTCGTGACCGTCAATCGGTCCGATATAATTGAAGCCGATTGATTCGAACAGGGCATCCGGGCTGACCATGTTCTTCATGCTTTCTTCAGTGCGACGAACAAACTCCCAGGCCGCCGGCATTTTCTGAAGCACTTTCTTGCCGCCTTCGCGCAGGGCGATATAGCTCTTGCTGGCCCAGATACGGGCAAAGTAGGTGGCGAGGCCACCGACGTTATGACTGATCGACATATTGTTGTCGTTCAGTACCACAAGCATGTTGGCCTTGGTGTGGGCGGCGTGGTTGAGGGCTTCGAATGCTTGGCCAGCGGTCATGGCGCCATCGCCGATCACCGCGGCAACGCGGCGATCACGACCGGCCATCTGCGCACCGAGCGCCATGCCAAGTGCCGCACTGATTGAGGTTGAAGAGTGTCCGACGCCGAAAGTATCGAATTCGGATTCACTGCGTTTCGGGAATCCGGAAATACCATGCTGCTGGCGGATGTCGAGCATGGCATCACGGCGACCGGTGAGAATCTTGTGCGGATAGGTCTGATGGCCAACGTCCCAAACCAGACGATCATTCGGCGTCTTGTACAGATAATGCAGGGCAACCGTCAGCTCGATTACACCGAGACTGGCGCCGAAATGACCACCGGTACGACCCACGCACCAGAGTAGATAGGCGCGCAGCTCATCGACTACCTGGTCAAGATCCTCCCGCGGCATGGCACGCATATCCGCCGGCCGATTAATGCGGTCGAGCAAAGGCGTTGGCGGTCGCTGCAGCGGGATCTCGTCAAACGTTATGGCCATGGTGTCCGTCGGTCCGGATGTTCGGGGGCGAAGTATAACTGCCTGCCAGTGAAGATTCAGTTCAGTGTTGCCGCTCGACAATGTAGCGCGCCAGCGCCGGCAGAATCGAATCCGCCGGTGCCCGGTCGGCGATAGCCGCACAGGCTTGATCACAAAGCTGTCGTGCGCGTTGGCGACTGGCCTCAAGTCCGATCAGGCCGGGGAAGGTGCTTTTGCCCATTTTCTTGTCGGCGCCGCTGGATTTGCCCAGTACTTCGGCCGAGCTGGTGACATCAAGAATGTCATCCTGTACCTGAAAAGCCAGGCCAATGGCATCGCCATACTCGTTCAGGGCGCTGGCCAGTGAAACATCTTCGTGCCCGGAGGCAATCAGGCCGAGCTGAAGGGAGGCGGTAATCAGCCGGCCGGTCTTCAGGTAGTGCATTTCTTCCAGCGCCGCCAGCGTTAAGAGCTGTCCTTCAGCCATCATGTCCTGCATCTGGCCCGCCGCCATTCCTTCAGCGCCAGCGGCGCTGCAGAGGGTGCGGATCAGCGCCATCCGCTGACTGGCTGCAAATGCACCAGCGTTGGCCAGTACTTCAAACGCCAGGGTGTGCAGGGTGTCGCCTGCGAGGATGGCGGTGGCCTCGTCATAGGCTCGATGGCAGGTGGCCTGGCCGCGGCGCAGGTCATCGTTGTCCATCGCCGGCAGGTCGTCATGCACCAGCGAGTAGGTATGCAAAAGCTCGATGGCAGCCGCGGGAACATCGGCCTGTTGCGCCGAGCCGCCGGCCAGCTCACAGGCGGCATAGACCAGAATCGGCCGAATTCGCTTGCCGCCGCCAAGGGCGGCGTAGGTCATGGCTTCAGCCAGCCTCGGCGCCGGGCTGGCACCATCCGGCAGCAGCCGTAGCATGGTGTCATCGACGCGGCGCCGGCGGTCTGCCATAAAGGCTTGCAGCTGCAGGTACGCCTCAGTCATCTGCGGTGTCGCCAGCGCTGAAGTCTTCCGGTTCTCCCTCACCGGCCAGCAGGATGCGAACTTTCTGCTCGGCGGCGCGCAGGGCCTGCTGGCACTCACGGGTCAGTTTGACACCCTCCTCGAAGGCCTTCAGGGACTCCTCCAGAGACAGTTCGCCGGATTCCATCCGCTCCACCAGCGCTTCGAGGGTGTCGAGCGACTGCTCCAGGTTTGCAGCTTGGGGTTTACGGGCCATGGGTTTCCTCGGCGCTTGGGTCCAT
>JBFHPX010000121.1:0-7447 GCA_041592575.1 Alcanivoracaceae bacterium | reverse complement strand
CCCGCTCCCCATCTCCGTGCCAACATCTTGAAAGACCAAACGCCAGCTTCGCCAGATAAAATTGGCGAGAAGGTTTTTTGTTTGCCTTTAACTATCGTTGGCACCAACGCCGGGGAGCCATTGGTATGGTTTACCCCTCCGGGACTGTGTGAGGCATGGATGCCGAACACAAGCCCCCAGGGATGGGTTCACGGCAGGTCCTGGAGGGGTAAACCATACCGATGGCCGCACCCAACCCAGACACGACCAGGCCAAGAGAAACTTCGGAAACAGAAACGGCGCCCGAAGGCGCCGTTCTGATAAAGATGGAGCGGGTAACGAGGCTCGAACTCGTGACCTCGACCTTGGCAAGGTCGCGCTCTACCAACTGAGCTACACCCGCTTGCTATTTCCTGCCATCGGTGAAGATGGCGTCCCCTAGGGGATTACTACGCGCCTGCGGCGCTTGCCCTTCGGGCCGGCGACGCTTCGCGTCACCGTTCCGCCAAGATGCCGGCGGTCAAACCCCAACAGTGCCGGTTCTCATCCCCCACGGGACCAACACTGATGTTTGCGCTTTCGCGCTGCCTTTAATGGCGTCCCCTAGGGGATTCGAACCCCTGTTACCGCCGTGAAAGGGCGGTGTCCTGGGCCTCTAGACGAAGGGGACCCGGAAAGCGGCGCAAGTCTAGGGTTGCCCCCGCAGCACGTCAAGGGCCATTGACGGGAAATCACCGCCTTGTTCATATAGCCGCTCACTTTTTCCGGAGATTCCCATGGACCTCAAGTTGTACGGTGCGGCCCTTTCCCCGTTTGTACGCAAAACCCGGGTATTCATGCAGGAGAAAGGCATTCCGTTTGATGCCATTCATATTGATCCTAATAACCCGCCGGAAGACTTCGTCAAACTGAATCCGCTCAAGCGTATTCCTGTGCTGCAGCATGGCGAGCGAGTCATCGCCGACTCCGCAGTGATCTGCCGCTATCTGGAATCACTGTTTCCGGAAACCCCGCTCTACCCGACCGACCCCTGGGATCAAGCGCGCTGCAGCTGGTTTGAGAAATTCGCCGATTACGAACTGGGCATGACCTGCACCTTCAGCGTATTTCGCAACCGGGTCATCATGCCGTTGATGGGTCGGGACTGTGATGAGGACAGGGTTCAGAAAGCCCTGAGCACCACCATCCCGCCACTGTTTGCCTATCTCGACCAGGAACTGGCCGGCAAGGATTATCTGCTCGGCGAGCAAATGACCATCGCCGACATCGCCCTGGCCAGTCAGCTGGTCAACCTGCGTCATGGTGGCGAGGTGGTAGACGCCAGCCGATTCCCGAATCTGGCAGCACACGCCGCTCGCATGCATGCCCGCCCGGGCTTTGCCAAGGCCATCGAAAAAGAAACCGGCTTTGTTGAAAAGGTCCGGGCAAAACCCTGACTTTCCCGGACAACCCGCATATACAGGCTTTTCAGCGGCATTGTAGAATGCCGCTTTACTCTTTTTCAGAGTCAGCGTAATGAGCAACCCGGAACAGATCCACAAGTCGGACAAACTCAAGGGTGTCTGCTATGACATCCGCGGCCCGGTGCTGCGCGAAGCCAACCGCATGGAGGAGGAAGGCCACCGTATCATCAAGCTGAATATCGGCAACCCGGCGCCGTTCGGCTTCGATGCGCCGGAGGAAATCCTGCAGGATGTGATTCACAACCTGCCCGACTCGAGCGGCTACTGCCATTCCAAGGGGCTGTTCCCGGCGCGCAAGGCGGTGATGCACTACACTCAGGAAAAGGGCATCAAGGGTGTCACCATCGACGACATCATTATCGGTAACGGCGTTTCCGAGCTGATCGTCATGGCGATGCAGGCGCTGGTGAACAATGGTGACGAGATCCTGTTGCCAGCACCGGACTACCCGTTGTGGACCGCTGCAGTACGCCTATCCGGTGGCACACCGGTGCACTACCTGTGTGACGAACAGCAGGACTGGCAGCCGGCACTGGACGATATTCGCGCCAAAATCTCGCCACGCACCCGGGCGCTGGTGATTATCAACCCGAACAATCCGACTGGTGCCAATTACAGCGAGGCGTTTCTGCGCGAACTGCTCAACATTGCCCGCGACAACGACCTGATCGTGTTTGCCGACGAGATCTACGACAAGATTCTCTACGACGAGGAAAAACACATTTCGATCGCGTCGATGGCGGACGATCTGTTGTTCGTCACTTTCAACGGTCTGTCGAAGAGCTATCGTGCCGCCGGCTTCCGCTCCGGCTGGATGGTGGTGTCCGGTGCCAAACACCGTGCCCGGGATTTTATTGAAGGTCTGGAAATGCTGGCCTCCATGCGCCTGTGTGCCAATGTGCCGGCACAACACGCTATTCAGACCGCTCTGGGGGGCTATCAGAGCATTGATGATCTGGTGCTGCCGACCGGCAGGCTCGGCAAGCAGCGCGATCTGGCCTGGCAGTTGCTCAACGAGATCCCCGGGGTCAGCTGCGTCAAACCGAAATCGGCCTTGTACCTGTTCCCGCGGCTTGATCCGGAGATGTATCCGATCGAGGACGATGAAGCATTCGCGCTGGACCTGCTGCGCCAGGAAAAGGTGCTGGTGGTTCAGGGCACCGCTTTCAACTGGCCAAAGCCGGATCACTTCCGCATCGTGTTCCTGCCTAACCCGGATGATCTGCGCGAGTCCATCGGCCGTATCGGTCGTTACCTCGAACGCATGCGCAAGAAAAAATAATCGGGGAGCGAGCGCTTGGCTGATCTGCATATCGACGACTTCTGCCGCGACGCAGCCCTGATCCTGCTGCATCTGTACGGCGCCTTCCCGCGCCGGGCGTCGGTGTATGTCGAGGATATCTGCGGCATCGACACTCCCGATGATGTCGGCCTGCACTCGGACCGGCATATGGCCTGCCTCGGCACCATGCTTTGGCTGGCGGAGGAGGACTACCTGCGCTTCGAGGCGATGATCTACCAGGATGGTATTGATCAGGCGGTATTGACCGGCAAGGCCTTCACGCTGCTTTGCGGGTTGTCGCAAATACGCTACCAGCAGCCGATGCCGGACCTGCCAGAGTCGCTGATGGTGGAACGCATTACCGTCGTCGAACAGATTCGGGCGGTGCTGCGTAGCGGCGAGTCGAGCAAGATCAGTGCGATGATGCGCTACTTCTTCTCGTCCCGGCCGCAGCAGATCATCCTGCCAACGGCTCCCGTTGTCAGCCCCTGCGAGAGCGAATAAGCCGGAACTGTTTGCCTCACCAGCACTCCAAGCCAACGGTCTTGAAAGCCAACCGGGCACCCCCATATCGGTGCCATAACCCCTGACGGAGTAACTCCCCCATGAAACGTGTCGCGCTCTTTCTGCTCACCAACCTGGCGATTATCGTCGTCGGCGGCGTTGTGCTGAACCTGCTCGGCTTTTCCGGCATTCTGGCGCAAAACGGCGTCGATCTGGACATGCGCTCGCTGTTTCTGTTCGCTCTGGTCTTCGGCTTCGCCGGCTCTTTTATCTCCTTGCTGATCTCAAAACCGATGGCCAAGATGGCGGCCCGGGTGCAGATCATCGATCAGCCGCGCACTCAGCACGAACGCTGGCTGATGGACACCGTCGCGGAACTGGCTCGCAAGGCCGGCATTGGCATGCCGGAAGTCGGTATTTTTCCGGCCCAACAGGCCAACGCCTTTGCCACCGGCTGGAACAAGAACAAGGCACTGGTCGCTGTTTCGGAAGGCATGCTGCAACGCTTCAGCGCCGAGGAAGTAAAAGCGGTTATGGCGCATGAGATCGGTCACGTCGCCAACGGTGACATGGTGACCCTGTCGCTGGTCCAGGGGGTGGTCAACACCTTCGTTATTTTCTTTGCCCGGGTGATCGGCTTCTTTGTCGATCGCGTGCTGCTGAAAAATGATCGTGGCCTTGGCCCCGGTTACTACATTACCTCGATCGTCATGGATATCGTGCTCGGCTTTATCGCCATGATGATCGTCGCCTGGTTTTCGCGTCAGCGTGAGTACCGTGCCGACGCTGCCGGCGCCCAGCTGGCAGATCGTCGAGGTATGATCAGCGCCCTGCAGCATCTCAGGGCCGAGTACGAAATTCCCAATCAGATGCCTGACTCAATGGTAGCTTTCGGCATTAATGCCGGCCGGTTAAGCGGTCTGAAGGCCATGTTTGCTTCCCACCCGCCCCTGGATGACCGGATCGCTGCCTTGCAGGAACAGCGTCACGGCTGATCGGTGATTTGAAGAAGGCGCCTTTCGGCGCCTTCTTCAATTTTGGCTACCTGTTACCGAACTGGCGTCCGTTGATACCTGCATCAGCAGAGTATCGTCATAACCGGCCACCACCGGCATCAGACCGCATAGCTGCCGATCGAGATCCGGGTCCCCGGTATCTACCAGCAGCGGCCGCCCGCCGAGTGCCGCGAGCTTGGCGCGAGTGGCAGCGACGACGAAATTGTCACGCCCCAACCTGCGAATAACCGCCGGACTGAACTGCTGATTACCACGGCCGAGCAGATGGCCCTGACCGCCGATTACCGTAATCAGCGCTCGGGCAGGAGCATCCGCAATTGTCTGCAATATCTGGTCGGCACTGACATCCGCCACAACAACCTCGCCGGCACGAATGATATCCACCCCCAGCAGGGTGTTTGGCAGCCCCAGCTGGGCCATCACCTCGGCCACTGTCGAGCCGGACCCCATCAGCCAGAAACTGTCATTGTCCAGCTGCGTCACCAGCCAGGCAGCCAGCTCCAGCTGTGCCAACGTCTCGTTTTCCTGCCCGCCGCACTTAACCTGCTGCAGGAAACGGCCATCCTGCGGCACCCGCATCACCCCGTAGTGGCGCGCCCGAACAATCCCCTGGCGGAATGCCTGTTCATCAATATCCCTGACTTCTGCTTCCGCCACTCCCACCAGCCCGCCCCGGCAGAGCTGAAGCAGCAGTCGGCCAGCGCCCTCCGGGTTCACCGCATAAACTGCCGAATGCATCTTGCAGCCGGCCGGAATACCGAGCACCGGCACTCGGCTGCCGACCACATCGCAGATATCCCGGGCGGTTCCGTCACCGCCCGCGAACAGCAGCAGGTCAATGCCTTGCTCCAGCATCGCTGCGGCCGCCTGACGGGTATCTGCAGGGGTTGAGCGAGAACTGACATGCCCCAACACCTCAGCACTGATACCGGCAGCCGCAGCGCTGTCCTCGCCCATGGCGCCTTGCCAGACAAGCAGCCGAACGGGCTCGCCGGCCAGTTCACGTAGCGCCCGGGCCGCCCTCTCAGCTGCCTGGGGCCGGGCACCACGACGTAAAGCTTCGGCAACGGTTTGCTCGCCATCGCTGCCCTTCAGCCCGGCGGCCCCGCCAATTCCGGCCAGCGGATTCACTATCAGACCTATTTTCAACACGACTTTGATCCTGCGTTCATCAAAGGGTCATATCCTGAAACAACAATGGGGTTGCCGACCGACAGCGGCGAGACGAACCTGAAAAACCGGCCGCAGCACAATCGCAGGAGCCAGCCATGCAGTCTCAGCACCGACAATCTGCCAGCAACCAGAATAACCACTTGCAGGGCGCCGCCCTGATTGATGCTGCTGGCCGGGAAATTCCGATCACCGAAGAGATGATCCGTCGCGCCTGCGAAACTCTCGAGCAGCGCTGGCAGTACCCGGCTAAACCGCAACGCCCAGCTCGCTGAGCAGCGCCAGCAGGGACGGCGATACCGCCCCGCTGACTGTTATTCCGCGCATTTCATGACGCTGCGGATAGTGTTTCCTGAGCAGATCAAAAGCCATGCCGGGATCAGGCTCCAGCAGCGATACCGCCAGATCATCATGATCGTCTGCGAGCCGGTAGCGGCTGCGCAGCAGGGCCAGCAGCTCCGTCAGCCCGGCCACCGGCTGCGACCACTCCGAATGGACCGCCTGTGGCTCCAGGTCAACGTCATCGCGGGCAAGCCACCTGTGCAAGCCCTGCAGCACCATTCTGCTGCCACGCCAGCGTCCCTCAGCACTATAACCGGCAATATGTGGGGTGCCGCGAAAAACCCGGTCAAACAGCGCCGGCATCAGGCGCGGCTCACCTTCCCATACATCCAGCACCAGATAGGGCAGCTGCTGCCGGCGCAGCTCGGTCAGTGCGAGATTGTCCACTACCGGGCCGCGGCAGGTGTTAATCAGCAGCTGGCGCGGGGCAAGGGACGCCAGCCGCGACCGATCAAGCAGGTGCCAGGTGGAACCCTCTCCGTCCTGGATTAACGGAACATGCAGCGAGACAATATCGCAGCCAAGCGCCGCCTCCAGAGTCTGCCAACCACCATCAATCTGCTCACCCCGGCCCTGCCGGGGCGGGTCGCAGCACAACACCCTGGCTCCCAGCGCCGTCATCAGGGTAGCCACGCGACTACCAACATTACCGCATCCGACGACCCCGACGGTCAGCCCGGACAGCTCCCGGCCAACGGCGACAAGCCACTCGACTGCGGCCTGCAAGGTATATTCTGCCACCGCCATGGCATTACAGCCCGGCGCATGGGCAAAGCCGATGCCCGCTCGCCCGAGCCACGGCAGATCAATATGATCGGTTCCGATAGTGGCCGAACCGACAAACCGAACCGGGGTACCCTCCAGCAGGACCGCATCGACGCGGGTCACCGAGCGCACCAGCAAAACGTCCGCTTGTTGCAGATCCCGCGCAGACAAAGCCCTTCCGGGCCGGGCGACCACCGTGCCCAGAGCCTCAAACATGTCCAGACCAGGCATGTTTTCGTCTGCCACGATGCGAATGGGTAATGTCTGCACTTCAGCCTCCAAACGGGACCTGTGAAGAGGGTCCGCAGTGTACACCATGGTTCTCACCGACCGGCGGTTGACCGAAATGCCGCCATGCGTCTGACCGACTACACTTGATTTAACCCTTTCTTCTAATTACAAATAGGCACTACTCCCGCCCGTGATATCAGGGCGGCTATAACAACAATCAGAATTATCAGGCCTGTACCGATGAAAATAAGCAGCAAGATTGTCCTCGCGGGGCTGTGTACAGCCCTGCTCAGCGGTCCGTTGGCCGCCAGCGATGAAGGCCTTTCCCGCCAGATTCACAACCTCAAGCAGAACGTTCTGAATCTGAACCGGGACCTGTCTCTGCTGGAGCGAGAATTGCTCTATCCCAGCTCGGAAAGCGCCATTTTCGTCTCAGTGGATGTCGGCACTCCGATCAGGTTGGTGGATGTCAACCTGACCCTGAACGGTAAACATGTCGGCTATCACTTTTACAGTGAGCAGGAATTTATTGCGCTGACCAGTGGCGGGATTCACCGCATTTTCCACGGCAACCTTCCCAGCGGCCGACACACGCTGGAGGCCACCGTGACTGGCTACGACCCGCAGGGCAAGGACTACCAGAAAACCACCTCGCATACGTTTACCAAGGGACCAGGAAGAAAGATGCTGGAGCT
>JBFHPX010000120.1:0-7458 GCA_041592575.1 Alcanivoracaceae bacterium | reverse complement strand
GGCGCTCGCGACGCGGACGATCATCACGAACGTCGTTGCGGCGATCAGCTTCTGCGCCGACAGCCACTGCCGGGTCCTGACTCTCCTCGCTCTGTTTTTCCGGACGGCGTTCACTGCGTTCCTGACGCTCCGGTTTCGGGCCACGCTCTTGTCGCGGGCCACGTTCCGGACGATCACCACGTTCCGGACGATCAGCGCGCTCCTGACGTTCGCCCCGTTGGCGGTTATCGCCACGCTGACTGCGTTCCGGCCGCTCGGCGCGTTCCTGTACGGGCTTTTCCTGACGGGCAGGCTGCTCGGCGCGACTTTCATTGCGGCGGCTGTCATCCTGACGCTCGCGACCCGCCTGCGGGTTCTGCTGTCGGTTCTCGTTGCGGTTATCGCCACGGCCTTCGCTGCGGTCATTACGATTGCGATTGCGGTTGTTACGATTCCGATTGCGCCCGTCATTCCGGTTTTGACGATTCTGCACTGGTGCAGGGGCTGGCTTTTCAGTGACTGGTGCCTCGGCAAACAAGGCTTTCAGCCAGGCGACCAGACGGGCGACCAGGCCCAGTTCTGTCGCTGCCGCAGCGGCAACAACCGGAGCAGCGGCTTCTGTTCTCGGTGCCGGTGCAGCCGTATCCGGCGCAACCAGCCTGACTGCCGGCTGCTGGATCTTGATTTCTGCTTCGGTTACCGGTTCCTGTGACGGATCATTGCTTTCCAGCAGGGAAACCTCGTGACTGATCAGACCCTCACTGACCTGATCATCGCGAATACGCTGTACTTCAAAGTGTGGCGTTTCGAGGTTCGGGTTCGGAATGACCAGAATACGAGTCTTGTAACGATTTTCCAGGTCGCGCAGCTGCTGACGCTTTTCATTCAGCATGTAAGTGGCGACCGGAACCGGCGCTTGTGCCTGAATCTCGCCGGTGCGTTCCTTCATCACCTCTTCTTCGATCAGGCGCAGGATCGAAAGCGCCAGCGACTTGACGTCACGGATATGACCCTGGCCGTTACAACGTGGGCAGACGATAGAGGAAGTTTCTCCGAGCGAGGGACGCAGCCGCTGGCGCGACAACTCCATCAGGCCGAAGCGGGAAATGCGACCAATCTGTACCCGGGCGCGGTCGGCCTCAAGGGCCTCACGCAGGCGATTTTCCACTTCACGCTGGTTGCGCTGCGGACCCATGTCGATGAAATCAACCACGATCAGGCCGCCGATATCACGCAGGCGCAGCTGACGGGCAATTTCGTCCGCCGCCTCAAGGTTGGTGTTGAGCGCGGTTTCCTCGATGTCGGCACCTTTGGTGGCGCGTGACGAGTTGATGTCAATGGAGACCAATGCTTCGGTGGGGTCGATCACGATCGAGCCGCCGGAAGGTAATTTCACTTCACGCTGGAACGCTGATTCGATCTGCGATTCGATCTGATAGCGGGAGAACAGCGGGATCTCGTCCTTGTACTGCTTGATCTTGTTTTGAAAGTCCGCCATTACCTGGGTCACGAAGCCCTGCGCTTCCTGATAGGTTTCGGCGGAGTCGATCAGCACCTCGCCGATATCCTTGCGCAGGTAATCGCGAATGGCGCGGATGATAACGTTCGATTCCTGATAGATCAGGAACGGCGCCTGACGACCCTTCGAGGCCTCGTCAATGGAACTCCACAGCTTGAGCAGGTAGTTCAGGTCCCACTGCAGCTCTTCAGCACTGCGGCCAAGACCGGCGGTACGGACAATGACGCCCATCTCTTCAGGCAGCTGCAGCGAGTTCAGGGCGTCTTTCAGTTCCTGACGTTCTTCGCCCTCAATCCGGCGGGAGATACCCCCGGCACGGGGATTGTTCGGCATCAGCACCAGATAGCGCCCGGCCAGACTGATAAAGGTCGACAGGGCGGCGCCTTTATTGCCGCGCTCTTCCTTGTCAACCTGAACGATCACTTCCATGCCTTCACGGATCACATCCTTGATGTTGATCCGGCCACCGACTTCTTTCGGGTCTTTCTGGAAGTACTCGCGGGAAATTTCCTTCAGCGGCAGAAAGCCATGACGCTCGGCGCCGAAGTCGACGAAGGCAGCTTCAAGGGAGGGCTCAACGCGGGTGATCTTGCCTTTATAGATGTTGGCTTTTTTCTGTTCGCGGGTACGGTGCTCGATGTCCAGATCATACAGCTTCTGACCATCAACAAGGGCAACCCGAACCTCTTCGGCGTGGGTTGCATTGATTAACATGCGTTTCATGTTTGCTCATCACATTCTTGTGATGGCATGCAGACAGGCCCGCTGGGGCGGGACAGACAGGTCGAATTGGTCAATGCAACACGTGATAGCAAGCGATTGGCCTGCGTTGTGGTCACGTCTTGATCATTTTCCCTGATCAAACCTCTTTTTCATTGCGGCTTCATGGCCGGGTTCTGTTGTCGCGCGCCTCATGGGCACGCCTCACAAAACTGTCATCTTCCGGGGCCGTTTTTCTATTCCGGCGCCCTTAAATCGGCGTTGTTGATACCGTATGTGTCTGTCGCCACACTTTGCGGCGTAATCTCTCTGCAGGCCACCGGTTATGTTTTTGCCGTCAGGTAAACACTCTGACGGCGCCGGTATATACATAGCCAGCCTGCTGGCCGGACCGATAGCGGGTCCATGGGCTTGCTGTTTTGTCGGTTCCGCCTCTGGCCATGCTCATGTTCAGCATCCGGCGAATGTTCGCAGCGCGTCGCCGGAGGGCGGGCGGGACCGACGGCCGAGTGTAACAGTGAAACTGCCGGTTGATCAATGAGATAGGGCGATGGGGCCCTTTGGGCTGGGAGTTCTGGTTGTTTGAGGGAGCCGTCGGCAGAGAGTAAGGCAGTGCTGGTTCCGGCAGGAGCGGGTATCAGGCCCTGCCGGGACACGCCGTAAATACGTCCCTGTAGGCTTGTGTTCGACATCCATGCCTCACACAGTCCCGGCAGGGCCTGATACCCACTCCTGCCTGCATTGTGCCGCTGATCGCCTGTCCGCTTCGACGCAGTGAAGCCGGCTGTTTGGATGTTTGTTCGAAGCTGAAGAATATTCGGTTCTGCCGGAGCAGGATTGAGGTGGTGTTTACCCCTTCCCGGGACTGTGTGAGGCATGGATGCCGAACGCAAGCCCCCAGGGACGGGTTCACGGCGGGTCCCGGGAAGGGGGAAACGCCACCTCTACCCGGTGTCGAAGCTGCCACCATTGAAGCTACCCACAATCAGGCTCAGGCGCGAATTTCCCAAGCAAAGCCGTCCGACACTCGCTAGAATCGCCGCCATGTCAGAACCTGTCCCTCCCAAAGTCACCTTTGTCAGCATCGGCGAAGATCGTGCCGGCCAACGGCTGGATAACTTCCTGATCGGCCATCTCAAGGGCGTCCCCAAGTCCCGCATCTATCGCATCATCCGCGACGGGCAGGTGCGGGTGAATAAAAAGCGCGCCTCCCAGACCACCCGTCTGGAGCTGGGTGATGAAGTCCGGATTCCGCCGATCCGGGTGGCCGAGGCCACCGTCGCGCCGGCCGTGGGGGCCGGGTTGGCCGATCGGCTGGCCAGAGGGTTGGTGTACGAGGACGACTGGCTGCTGGTTTACAACAAGCCCGCCGGCCTCGCTGTCCATGGCGGCAGTGGTGTCAGTCTGGGCCTGATCGAGACACTGCGGGCACTGCGCCCGGGCGAGGATCAGCTGGAGCTGGTGCACCGGCTTGATCGCGATACCTCCGGGTTAATCATGGTGGCGCGCAAGCGCAGCTTTCTGCGCCGGTTGCAGAAGCTGATGCAGGGCGGCGGAGTCGAGAAACGCTATTGGCTGCTTTGTCATGGTTTCAAGGGCCAGGCCCGCTCCATTGATGCGCCGTTGCTGAAGCTGACCAGCAGCAATAACGAGCGGGTGGTGCGGGTGTCGCGTGAAGGCAAGGCATCCGACACCGAGTTTCGCCTGCTTGAGCGTCTGGCCGATACCCAGCTGGTCGAAGCCACCCTCGGCACCGGCCGCACTCACCAGATTCGTGTGCACGCCCAGTACGGAGGTTTCCCGTTACTTGGCGACAGCAAATACGGCAGCCCGACAGTTGACGCGCGGCTCAAGCAGCTTGGCATCCAGCGCCTGTGCCTGCATGCCCGTTCACTGCGGTTGCGCCACCCGGAAACCGGAGCCCAGTTGTCGATCGAGGCGCCGCTGGATGAAGCCTTTGAACATGCCCGCACTGTGCTGAAAAAGGAAAAAGTCGGATGAAGCAGTTGGTCATATTTGACTGGGACGGCACTTTGATGGATTCCACCGGCCGGATTGTCGAGTGCCTGTGTCTGGCAGCGGCGGATGCCCGTTTGCCGGCGCTGGCACCGGAACAGGCCCGCTCGATTATCGGGCTGGGCTTGCCGGAGGCGATCCGCACCCTGTATCCGGGTATCGGTCAGGAGCATGCGGAAAATATGCGCCAGCACTATGCGCGTCATTTTATTGCCGCTGAAGCGGTCCCCAGCGTTCTGTTTCCCGGTGTGCGCGAGTTGCTCGACCAGATCGCCGGGCATGGTGTATTGATGGCGGTCGCCACCGGGAAAAGTCGGCGAGGACTGGATCGGGTCTGGCAGGGCAGTGATCTGGCCGGTTACTTTGCTGCCTCGCGTTGCGCTGATGAGTCGCGCTCCAAGCCGCATCCGGCCATGGTCCATGAGTTACTTGATGAGCTTGATATTCGCGCCGAGCATGCACTGGTGGTCGGTGACACCAGTTTTGATCTGGAAATGGCCAGCAACGCCGGGGTGGAATCGGTGGCGGTCAGCTGGGGCGCCCATCCGCGTGACCTGCTGGCACAATATTCACCCCGTATGGTGCTGGATGATATTCGCGGTATCCTGCCGCTTCTTACCAACATGGAGATTGCCTGATGGAATTGAATCAGGGTGGTCGGCCGCAGTCCGATCGCGAGTGGAAACTGCTGGAAAAGCTGCTGCTGTCAGTGCATGACGAAAGTCGCAAACAGCGTCGCTGGACAATTTTCTTCCGCCTGATGACGTTTGCCTATCTGTTCCTGCTGCTGGTGCTGTTCCTGCCGGGGCGTGGCGGCATGTCGGTACCGGTTTCCGGCGACCATGTTGGCATTGTTGATGTGTCAGGGGTCATCGCTGACGGCGCCGATGCCAGTGCGGATGTGATCGTCACCGGCTTGCGTGAAGCATTCGATGCAAGTAACAGCAAGGCCGTGATCTTGCGCATCAATAGTCCCGGCGGTTCGCCAGTGCAGTCGGCTTATGTCTATCGGGAAATCATGCGTTTGCGCGAGAAGCACCCGAACAAGAAAGTCTATGCAGTGATTACCGATATCGGAGCTTCCGGGGCTTACTATATTGCTGCTGCGGCTGACGAGATCTATGCCGATCAGGCCAGCCTTGTCGGCTCCATCGGCGTGATCATGGCCGGTTTCGGTTTCACCGAGGCGATCGACAAGCTGGGAGTCGAGCGACGGGTGATGACGGCGGGTGAGAACAAGGCGCTGATGGATCCGTTTGCACCGCTGGAGGCCGATCAGCAAAAGCATGTACAGAACATGCTCGATGAAATTCATGGCCAGTTCATTGACGCGGTCAAGCAGGGCCGTGGCGAGCGTCTGGTGGAAGGGCGTGACAAGGAAATCTTCTCCGGTCTGTTCTGGACCGGCGAGCAGGCCCGCGAGTTGGGCCTGGTCGATGGCATGGGCAGTCCCGGTCAGGTATCCCGAGACGTCATCGGCGTTGAAGAGATGGTCGACTACACGCCACGCCGACACCCGCTGGATGATCTGCTTGGCAAGCTTGGCACGCAGATTGGTCAGGGGATCGCCAACAGCCTGGGTGGGGTCAGCGTCCGCTGATCCCGGTGCCGGTCAGGGGAGGGCGATGCCTTCCCCGGCCAGCATGTCGGTCAGCCGGATCAATGGCAGGCCAATCAGGGCATTCGGGTCGTCACCCTCCAGCTTCCGGAACAAAGTGATGCCAAGGCCCTCCGACTTGAAGCTGCCGGCACAGTTCAGCGGCTGTTCCTTCTTTATATAGGCACTGATGGCTTCCCGGCCCAGCTCCCGGAAATGGACCCGAAAGGGTTCACAGCAGAGCTGATGCTGGTCGTTGCCAGCGTTGTACAGGCAAAGCCCGGTGAGAAAAGTGACGGTGCTGCCGCTGGCCTGCTGCAACTGCTCAATCGCCCGGGCCTCGCTTCCGGGCTTGCCGAGGATCGTGCCGTTGGCCAGCACGGCCACCTGGTCCGAACCGACAATCAGGGCGCCCGGATGGCGTGTTGCCACTGCCCGTGCTTTCTCCAGCGCCAGCCGCTGAACCAGTGCTTCCGGGGCTTCGCCGCTGTGCCGGGTCTCGTCGATATCGGGGCTGTCGCAAAGGAACAGCAGGCCAAGACGGGTCAACAAGTCTCGGCGAAACGGTGAGGACGATGCCAGTACCAACGGCGGATGTTCAGTGGTCATATCCGGGCTCCTTGTCGAAGGTCGCGATTGTCCTGTCAAAAAGGCTTTATGCTCAAGCAGTTAACCGGTGAAATTGGCTTTGACAGGGGGCAGGTGCATCTCTAGAATTGCGCGCCTATGTTTTCCGGGCAACTTCCGTCGTTTCTTGAGCCGCGCAAACTGGCCGATCAGGAAGCTGAAATCAAGGGTCAGACCACCGTAGCACGGTTGCCCCGACTGGCGGAATTTCGCGACAGTCAGGACGAAATCGTCGAGGTGGCGCTTCGCTTTGGCCGTGATGAGGAGCGTCGGCAGTGTCTCAGTGGCACGGTGAAAACCGCCCTGATGATGACCTGTCAGCGCTGTCTGGAACCGGTACGCTGCAGCGTTGAAGCACATCCTGCGCTGGTGATGGTGTACAACGAGGATCAGATCAAGGCATTGCCCGAGCATCTTGATCCGTGGCTGGTGACTGACGAGAAGATCATTCTCAGCGAGTTGCTGGAAGAAGAGTTATTGCTGGCGCTGCCGCTGGTGGCCATGCATGAACAATGTCCGACGGTGCTGCACAAGTCTGCAGAGCCTTCGGCAGCGGCAGAGTCGAAACGGGATAACCCCTTTGCAGTGCTGGCTCAGCTCAAGAGCCGGGACGATTAACAGGAGCGCACCATGGCAGTTCAACAGGCACATACCACCCGATCCAAGCGCGGCATGCGTCGTTCCCACGATGCGCTGAGCAAACCGACCCTGAGCGTGGACAGCACCACTGGCGAAGTACATCGTCGCCACCACATCACCCCGGATGGCTACTATCGTGGTCGTCAGGTGATCACCCAGGCGGTGGAAATTGATGACGATCAGGAATAATTCCTGACTCGACAACGACGGGAGCTGCGGCTCCCGTTTTTGTTTCTGGCTTTGCGTTTTTCTTACAAACCCGGAGCAGAATCCTTGGTCATTATCCGGCATAGTGGCCGCCGTTCAGGGCAACAGTACGGATCGGGGGGGGTATGGCGCAGGTGACACTGGCAGTGGATGG
>JBFHPX010000119.1:0-7475 GCA_041592575.1 Alcanivoracaceae bacterium | reverse complement strand
CTTGTAGGTCGGCACCCGCTCCAGCCAGCCGAGCGGGGTCATCATCGACAGCAGCAGGTGCAGCTCGGCATGCTCGGGCACTCTGGACTGGATAAACAGGGTCGCCGAGCCCGGGTTGACGCCGGCGGCGAGCCAGTCAATGACCATGTCCCAGACCGCATTCTCAATACTCTGCGGGTTCTCGTATTCGGTGGTCAGCGCATGCCAGTCGGCAACGAAGAAGAAGCATTCGTACTCGTGCTGCAGCTTTACCCAGTTCTTCAGCACGCCATGATAGTGACCGAGGTGCAATCGGCCGGTGGGCCGCATGCCGGACAGGACGCGCTGGGAGGAAACCACTGAACTCAAGACAGACTCCGTAGGGACGATCGAAAGGCGCGATTATAGCGGGTTGCCGGGGGTCGGTGACACTGGTTGACCCGGTTATCTGGTGGTCGTTTTTTGAGCACCCCAGATGGGCGACCGGGGGCACAAATGCTTGATCCAGTGCCCCAATTCGGGGTGGCAGTGATCTGCCCGGCCCTGTTTTGAGGGAAGCCGCGAAGAAGCGGGATGTCAGGCCAGAGCGTTGTTTTGGGCTTTCCGGGACTGTGTGAGGCAGGGATGCCGAACCCAAGCCTACAGGGACGTATTTACGGCGTGTCCCGGAAAGCCCGAAACAACGCTCTGGCCGGTGAGGGTCACTGCCAAATCGGCTTGTTAGTAGAACCAGCCGATCAGAAACCGGGGCAATGAACGCTCAGAAAATCCGATCCACCGGCCCAGCCCCCTCCCGGACAATCACCGGACCATCACCATCCACCAGCGACACCACCGTAGTCTCGTCGAGCCCGCCAAAGCCGCCGTCGATGATCAGATCCACCCTGCCCCGCAACACCGTCTCGATGTCATAGGGATCGCTCAGCGGATACTCGTCATCCGGCAGATGCAACGTCGAGGTCATCAACGGCGTGCCCAGTTCCGCGAGCAGCGCCTGACAGATAGCGTTATCCGGCACCCGGATACCGATGGTGCGCTTTTTTTCGTGCATCAGCCGGCGCGGCACCTCGCTGGTGCCCTGCAGAATGAAAGTGTATGCCCCCGGCGTATGCGCCTTGATCAATCGGTAATCGGTGTTACTGACCTTGGCGTAGGTGGCAATTTCAGACAGGTCGGCACAGAGAATCGAAAACTGGTGCTTGTCATCCAGCCGGCGCAGCTGGATCAGCCGGTCCAGCGCCGCCTTCTCGCCAATGCCGCAACCGAGCGCGTAGGTGGTATCCGTCGGGTAGGCAATCAGGCCGCCCTTGCGAATGATCTCGACAGCCTGACGGATCAGGCGCTGCTGCGGATTGTCGGGATGAATATGGAAGATTTGCGTCATGGGGCCGGGATTCTGGGCTCGTCAATGGCGGCTGGCAAGTCACACCGCCATCAGGGCCTGCACCAGCGGCATCTCCGCCGGCACCGGCGGCAGGCGGCCAAGCTCCAGCCAGGACTGCTTCGGGGTGTGAAAATCCGAGCCGCCGGAGGCATGCAGCGGGAAATCACGCAGGCATTCGGCCAGCAAGGCCTGCTGTTGCTGGTTCAGACCCGGGCTCAGCACCTCCAGACCCTGGCCACCGGCGGCGACGAACTGCTCAAGGCAACGGCGCAGCTTGCGCCGGGTGAAGCTGTAGCGGGTCGGATGCGCCAGCACCGCCACGCCACCGCCAGCCCGAATAGCAGCAATCGCCTCCTCCATCGTCACCCAGGGGGTAGAGACAAAACAGGACTGGCCCGGCTTCAGAAACCGGTTGAAGGCGTGCTGCTCGTCGCGCACCTTGCCCGCCGCCACCAGCATTCTGGCAAACCAGGGCCGGCCAGGCGCCGTCTGGCCCGACAATCGAACGGTGTGCTGATAGCTGTTGGCGAGCCCAGCCGCCTTGTCCAGCTTGGCGCCGATACGCTCGGCGCGGCGGCTCCGGGCCTGCTGTTGCGACTCCACCAGCGCGCTGATCGCGGCATGGTCAGGATCAAAACCCAGACCAACGACATGCAGTTCCCGGTTGTCCCAGGCCACCGACACCTCGATGCCGGCGAGCAAGCGAATCCCGGCCTGCCGCGCCGCTTCCCGAGCCTCCGCCTGTCCTGCCAGCGTGTCATGGTCGGTCAACGCCAGCAGCTCGACCCCGGCTGCGGCCGCCCGCGCCACCAGATCCGCCGGCGCCAGCGCACCGTCGGATGCCAGACTATGGCAATGAAAATCAAAGCGTGGGGTATCGGTCACGGGATTCCACAGGTTACCGGGCTGGATGCCGGCAGACATTCTAGCCGCTCTGGTCAGGCGGGGCGAATCTGGCATTTTTTCACGACCCATCACGGGGTACTATCCGCACTTCTGTTCTTCGGGTTGCCTCATGAAGCAGTTTCTGGACTACCTTCCCGTTGTCGCATTTTTCGCCGCCTACTTCATCAGCGGTCGCGACATCTATATCGCCACCTGGGCCATTTTGATTGGCTGCCTGATTCAGGTCAGTGCCAGCCTGATACTCTGGCGCAAGGTGGAAAAGATGCACTGGTTTGTCTTTGTCATGACCGCCATCTTCGGCGGCATGACCCTGCTGCTGCGTGACGACACCTTTATCAAGTGGCGCCCGACCATCATCAACTTTCTGTTTGCAATGATTCTGTTTGGCGGTCATTTCCTGCGCAGAAACCTGCTTCAACGCCTGCTGGAAACCCTGATGCTGAAGGGGCTGGGCCACATCATCCCGCTGCAACCGTTGCAATGGCGCATTCTCAATATCGTCTTTGTTGGCTACTTCCTGTTCGTCGGGGTGGTTAACCTTTACGTTGCCTTCAGCTTCAGCACCGACTTCTGGGTGCTATTCAAGGCGATCGGCTTTTCCATCCTCAGCATCGCCTTTTACGGCAGCGTGATGTTCTATCTGTACCGCTGCATGCCCTCCGAGGAACGCAAGCGCCTCTTCGAGGACAAAACAGCGGCCAATGACCCTGAGAACAAGGAATCCTGAAGACATGCTCTACGCGATCATCAGTGAAGATCATCCCGGCACCCTGAACAAACGTCTGGCCGCCCGGCCAGAACACCTCGCCCGCCTTGAAGCCCTGCGCGACGCCGGAAGGCTGACACTGGCCGGCCCCCATCCGGCAGTGGACAGTGAAAACCCGGGCGACGCCGGCTTCACCGGTTCGCTGGTGGTGGCGCAGTTCAACTCGCTGGAAGATGCTCAACGCTGGGCTGACACTGATCCGTACCTGACCGCTGGCGTCTATGCTCGGGTTACCGTGAAACCATTCAGAAAAGTGTTCTGAACAAGCGGCGACAACGCTGACCAGTGAAGTGCCGCACGCTTTTCTGCGGCATGATCCTCCAGACTTCGCGTGTTTTATCCAAAGGAGCTTTTCCATGCGCCTGCTAGCGTCAACTTCGATTATTGCCACCATAGCCCTGGCCATACTCTGGTCTGCACCGGTTGCCGCAGCGCCCGGCTGGGTCAGTGATACCCTTTTCGTGCCGGTACGATCCGGCGCCGGCAATGAGTACCGGATCGTCCATCGCGGCCTGAAAACCGGCACACAACTGGAGATCATTGCCATGGAAGAAGGCGCCGACTGGGCACAGGTGCGGATTGGCGACATTGAAGGCTATATCAACGCCCAGTACGTGGTACGCACACCTCCTGCGATGATTCGCCTTGAGCAACTTGAAAAGCAGCACGAGCAGGCCCGCAAGCAACTGGATGAGGCGCGCCAGCAAGTCAGTGCCCTGACCAGCGAACGCAATCAACTGGCGGCAGATAACAAGCGACTTGGCGGTGAGCTCAATGTACAGAGCGAGCAAGTATCAAAGCTGGAGGATATTGCCGCTGATCCGATTCGACTGGCTCGCGCCAATCGCGAGCTTAACGAGGAACTGAGCCGTCTGCGAACCGAACTGAATACGGTAGCCGCCGAAAACTCGATGTTGCGCGGCGACAAAACTTCGTCCATGTGGCTGGTAGGCGCGTCCATTCTGATCGGTGGCTGGCTGATCGGCTGGTTGATGAGATCCAGATCATCGCGGGCTCGCAGCAGCTGGGCCTGAGCGGCTGGCGGCGGAACACCTCAAGGTGTTCCGCCCTGCTCCAGCGCCGGCAGTATCACCGGCTCCTGTTCCAGCTCCACTGAAAACATGTTCTTCACCGACTCCCGCACCCGGCTGGCAAACTGCAGCACCTCTTCACCTGTGGCATCGGCGTAATTCACCAGCACCAGCGCCTGGGCTGAGTGCATGCCGACGTTCCCCTCACGCCGTCCTTTCCAGCCGGCTTGCTCGATCAACCAGCCCGCTGCCAGCTTGAAGCTGCCGTCTCTCTGGGGATAGGAGACCACCTCAGGAAAACGCCGCTTTAATTGCACATGCTGCTGTGCAGACACCACCGGATTCTTGAAAAAACTTCCGGCATTAGCCATCTGTGCCGGATCCGGCAGCTTGCTACGTCGTAGCTCGCAGATGATATTGCGTAAACCCGCTGCATTCTGCATCGCGGCGGGCAAAGCCTGATAACGCGACGCCAGATCCGCATACGCTAAAACCGGTTCGCGATCACGATCAAGCCATAGGCGAACCGAACTGACCAACCAGCGTCCCGGTTCGACGCTTTTGAAAAAACTGTCGCGATATGCAAAGCGGCATTCGCTGGCTGAAAAACGCCGGCAAACTCCATCCACCAGCGAACAGGCTTCAAGGGAATCAAACACGTCCGCCAGCTCAACACCATAAGCACCAATGTTCTGGAAAGGTGCGGCGCCAACACTGCCGGGAATCAGTGACAGGTTTTCCAGACCAGCAAGCCCCTGGTCGATACTCCACTGCACCAGCTGGTCCCAGCTTTCACCAGCCTGACACTCAACCAGAGCGCGACCACCTTGCCACTCGACCACCCGTATACCGCGCATGACCGGCCTGAGCACCAGAGCCGGAAGGTCCGCACGCAGTACTACATTACTGCCCTCGCCAAGCACGACACGGGGGATCTCTTGCCATTGCGGATCACAAAGCAATTGCGGCAACTGCGCGACGTCCGCGACCTCTGCATACCAGCGCGCTTTTGCCGGCAAACGCAAGCTGCTCTGCAGAGCAACCTGGTCCCTCACCCCGCTCACAGCTGGCCTCCGCGCAGTCGGGCAATCAAGCCATCGCTGGCCTGCTCGATCAGCTCCAGCACCTGCTCAAAGCCGGCATCGCCGCCATAGTATGGATCCGGCACTTCACTGAACGGAGTTTCGTCAGCGTAATCAAGAAACAGCTCTACACGGGTTTTTGTACCACGCGGCGCCATCGACTTCAGCTCGGCAAGATTCTGCTTGTCCATTGCCAGCACAATATCAAAATTATCGAAATCCGCTGCACTGACCTGACGCGCACGCAGCGCAGACAGGTCGTAACCACGGCGCTGCGCCGCGGCGACAGTTCTTGGATCCGGAGCCTTGCCAACATGCCAAGCTGCAGTGCCGGCACTGTCGATCTGCAAGGATGTAAAGCCTGCCTGCCGGGCACGATGGCGAAACACGCCTTCAGCGGTGGGCGAACGACAGATATTGCCAAGACAGACAAACAGAATCCGCGCGCTCATCGGAACAGTGCCTGCATGCGCGCCAGATCCTCCGCGGTATCAACGCCCCCGGGCACAGGCTCCGCCGCCGGCGCAACATGAATGGCAATGCCATTGGCCATGGCCCGCAACTGCTCCAGTGATTCCGCCAGCTCGATTCGCGCCGGTGGCCAGCCGACAAAGCGGTGCAGAAAACCGGCCCGATATGCGTAGATACCAATGTGACGCCACCACTGCCCCGCCGGCAGCTGAGCAGACTGCTCGGCAAAGCCATCCCGATGCCAGGGAATCGGTGCACGGGAAAAATACAGGGCACGACCACGCTCATCCGCCACAACCTTGACGACGTTCGGATTAAACAGGTCGGCGCGTGATTCGATCGGCTCGCACAGGGTGGCGATACCGCAATCAGCATGGCCGGCAAGGTTGGCGGCGACCTGATCAATCACGGCGGGCGGAATCAAAGGCTCATCCCCCTGAACGTTGACGATGATATGTTCTGCAGGCAGCTCCAGCTGACGAGCCACTTCTTCGAGCCGGTCTGTGCCGGAAACATGATCAGCACGAGTCATCAAAACCTCGCCGCCATGCTCCCGCACCAGTTCGAAAACCCGGATGTCATCCGTTGCCACGCACACCCTGGCGGCGCCACTTTGTCTGGCCCGCTGCATCACCCGAATGACCATCGGCACACCGCCAATATCCGCCAGCGGTTTAGCCGGCAATCGGGTCGAGGCATAGCGTGCAGGGATGACTACAGTGAAGCTCATCGGGGGCTCCGCATCAGACGGTTATACAGGCCATCAAGAAAAACGTTTGGCAACCGCGCCGCTACCGGCAGGTACCAGATATTGTCACTGGCAAAGCCGGCACACTTGACCGCATCTTTCTCGGTCATGACGATGGTATGGCGCTCCAGTCCGGCAAAGTCGGCAGCGCTGAACGCATGATGATCCGGCATTGGATGACCGGTGACTCGAATATCCCAGGCGCTAAGTGTCGAAAAAAAGCGCTGCGGATTACCAATCCCCGCAAACGCATGGACCAGCGGATGGCGCGCGGCAAAGTCCTCCATCGGCATACGCTCGCCGGTCAACAGATTGACCGGATCCAGCGCCTGCAAAACCATGACACTGGCCTGTGGCCAGCGCACATCCGGGCGTCCATTCATCACCACATAATCCACGTGATCAAGACGCGTCACAGACTCTCGCAAGGGTCCAGCCGGCAGGCAACGGCCATTACCGATGCCACGGTCAGCATCGAGCACCACGATCTCCGCGGTGCGCGGCAAGGCGAAATGCTGCAGCCCGTCATCACTGATAACGATGTCAGGGCTGTATTGACTGATGGCATACTCAAGGGCCCGGCGGCGGCGCGGATCGATCACTACCGGCACTCCGGCACTGCGACGAATCAGCAAGGGTTCGTCGCCTGCCTGCAACGCGGACTGATCAGGCTCCACCGGCCAGGGATAAACCGGTGGTCTGGCACCATAACCACGACTGATCACCACCACCTGCTTGCCGCGGCCGCGAAAATAATCACACAGCGCGGTTACCAGCGGCGTCTTGCCGGTACCACCGACAGTAATATTGCCAACCACCAGCACCGGCACCGAGGTTACCAGCCGACGCCTCTGAAACCGCCAGAATCGGTAGCGCGCCAGCAACGACACCAGCCAGGATAACGGGTACAGCAGCGGCAACCAGGCCGCCCCCTGATACCAGGCCAGCTGCAGAGCCTCGGACAGGCCTCGGAAGCGTTGCTCAATGCTCTTCAAAGTTCATCCGGTATAGCTGTGCATAGGCACCGTCACGGGCGAGCAGCTCGGCATGAGAGCCGCTCTCGACCAGACGCCCTTCATCCAGCACCAGAATACGGTCGGCTCGCTCG
>JBFHPX010000118.1:0-7577 GCA_041592575.1 Alcanivoracaceae bacterium | reverse complement strand
GTTGTAGAAAAAGTTACAGCTCAGCCGCTCAATAAACTCTCCCAGCGCTGAGCATAGAGCTGCCTCCTTGGTGGCGCCCTTGCCATTGGTGAAGCACATGGGGGAGGCCGCATCACGAATATGCAGTGACCATACATGCGGTACGATGTTGCGCCAGGAAGCGATTTCGATCTTCATGCCAAGACCGGCCAGAATGGCGCTCATGTTGGCAATGGTTTGTTCCAGTGGCAGGTCCTTGCCTTCAATAAAAGTGCGGGTGTCGCCATCCGGTTTTATTGTCAGCAGTGCCTGGGCATCGTCATCCAGATTTTTCACCGTCTCAATCTGAAAGTCCGGCCCGGCCTGCACCACTTTCTTGACGGTGCAGCGTTCGATGGAACGGATGATGCCCTGACGATCCTTGTCGCTGATATCGTCGGGCAGCTCGACCTGAATGCGGAAAATCTGCTTGTAGCGATCTTCCGGGTCGACAATGTTGTTTTGTGACAGGCGAATGTTGTTGGTGGAGATATTGCGGGTGTTGCAGTACACCTTGACGAAGTAAGCCGCGCACAGCGCCGACGATGCCAGGAAGTAGTCAAACGGGCCGGGTGCCGAGCCATCACCCTTGTAGCGGATGGGCTGGTCCGAGATGACGGTAAAGTCGTCAAACTTTGCCTCGAGCCGAAGGTTGTCGAGATAATTGACCTTGATTTCCATGGACGCGGTACCGGGGCAGAAACAGGAGGACGCAGCTTGCACTATTGGCGGCGATGTTCTCATAAAGCCGTGAATATGGACACCATCACGGCAGCCGGCGCTGCGAGCAGAATGGAAAAGGCCCGGTCTCTGCCGGGCCTTTTCCATTCTGCTGCTTGCCGGTATGGCTTACCAGTGAATGCCCTTGAACAGCCGTGAGAAGGCCTGCTGCTCGCGGCTGATCCGCTTCGGGGTTTTCTCTTTCTGTCCCAGCGCGGCGGACGAGTCGGAGAAAATCTTGTAGCCGGTATTCATGATGGTTTCGGTGATCTTCGGGGTCAGGAAGTGCATCACCTGGCCGACAATGCCGAGGCTGGTGGCGATCCGCTTCGGCTGGCGCACGATAGCGTCGCAGATCATGTCAGCGGCCTGGTTCGGACTGATGGTCGGCACATGGTTGTAGATCTTGGTCGGCGCGATCATCGGCGTGCGCACCAGCGGCATGTTGATGGTGGTGAAGCGAATGCCGTGGTGAGCAAGTTCGGACGCCGCGCAGCGGGTGAACGCATCCAGCGCTGCTTTTGAGGCAACATAGGCGGAGAAACGCGGCGCGTTGGTTAGTACACCAATCGAGGAAATATTGATGATGTGGCCACTGCCTCGCTGGGTCATGGACGGCAGCAGCTGCATGATCAGACGCAGGGCGCCGAAGTAGTTCAGTTGCATGGTGCGTTCAAAATCGTGGAAGCGGTCAAATGAATGCTCCACCGAACGACGGATCGAGCGGCCGGCGTTGTTAACCAGAATGTCGACCTGACCGTGGTCGGCAATGATCTGCTTGATCAGTCGATCACAATCATCCAGATGCGATACGTCGGCGCTGTAGGAGAACGCCTTGCCACCAAGCTGCTCGATCTCGTGCAGGGTCTCTTCCAGTTTCTCAGCTGTACGGGCCACTACCAGCACGATGGCGCCGGCCCGTGCCAGCTTAAGTGCAGCCGCCTTGCCGATGCCGGAGGTGGCACCGGTGACCAGCACCACCTTGCCGGCAACCCGCTCTTCCAGGCTGATCGACGGTGCATTGTCGTCTTCGCGCTCGTCGCGATCCGGGTCGAGGTGGTTCTCCCAGTAGTCCCATAGCAGCTGGGCGTAGCCTTCGAGTTCCGGTGCTTCAATGCCGCTGCCGTTCAGTGCCGACTTGGCGTTGCTATTGTCGAAGCTGGTCGGATAGCTGAGGAACTTCAGCGCCGACTCCGGAATATCCAGTCCTTCCAGTGCTTGATGCAGGAAGAACTTTGCCGGTGTCAGCGAGCTGATCCCCTTGCGGACCATGCCCGGCACGGCTTCGAACACGCTGTTATCAATACGCACCGGCATTTTCGGCGCGTCGGCGACACCGGCGAAAATGTTCATCACTTCGCCAACGCTGTAATGGCGATCGGCGGTCAGATGGAAACACTGGCCGTCGCGCTTGGGCACATGGGCAATGTGATCGATGGCGCCGGCAACAAAATCCACCGGGACGATATTGAACTGCCCGCCTTCAATGCCAAGCAGCGGCACCCAAGGCGGTAGCACATCACTGAGCTTCTGGATCAGCTTGAAGAAGTAGTAGGGGCCGTCGATCTTGTCCATCTCGCCGGTTTGTGAGTGGCCCACTACCATCGACGGGCGGTAAATGCGCCACGGCAGTTTCGCTTCCAGCCTCACCAGAGCTTCGGCTTCGTGTTTGGTTTGCAGGTAGGCGTCAGCCAGCTCACCGGCTTCATCGAACATGTCTTCGCGGAAGGTGCCGTCGTACAAGCCGGCGGCGGCCACCGAGCTGATGTGATGGAAGCAGCCGGCATTCAACTCCTCGGCCAGGCGCAGGGCGTTGCGGGTGCCTTCGATATTGGTATAGCGCTGCTGATTCTCATCAGCAGTGAGATCGTAGATCGCCGCCAGGTGGAAAAAGTGATCAATTTTCGCGGCGGCAAGATCGTCGCGGTCGCGCTTGCTGACGCCGAGCATTTTTTTGGTCAGATCGCCCTTGATGCCCACCAGACGTTCCGGCTCGATGTTCAGGCGGCGGCGTAGGGCGTCAAGTTTGTATTCCGAACCGGGACGGATCAGGGCGAAGACGCGGCTGTCCTTGCGGTTAAGCAGGCGGGCAAGCAGAAAGCGACCGATAAAGCCGGTGGCTCCGGTGACGAAGTAATTCATGGTATTCCCCTTCCTCTTTGCAGCGATTTCTTATTGCAGGCAGACAGTGTTGCGGTATGTCCGCATCAGTGTCGGCCAGTTCCCTGAAGTCTGTGTTCAGACTGTAGCGGAATCTGGCGCAGCTGCCTTCCTGTTTTGTCTTTTCAAATCAGCTTCGGCATGCGTCGGATTATGCCTAACAAATGTGAGGCGAAAGTTACGGGTTGATCGTCTTTTGGTCAATCATCCGAAATTATTATTCTTATTTAACAGGCTTCAATGGCATCATGGCGATCTGATACAACTTACAACTGTACATTCAATGGAGCGGTCATGACCCTGAACCGAGCTGAGCGCAAGGCCCTGACCCGGCAAAAGATCCTCGATGCGGCGATGCAGCTGCTGGTCAGCGGCCGTGGCCTTGACAGCCTCGGTCTGCGCGAGGTGGCGCGGCAGGCCGAGCTGGCGGCGCCGTCGCTGTATAACCACTTTCCTGATATGGACAGCCTCGGTCAGGCGCTGGTGGATCAGGCTTGCTTCCGGCTGCGTAACGCCATGCGCCAGGGCCGTCGTGAACTGATCGTGGCGGATCCGGCCGGCGGGGTGCGCGATCTGGTCGATCGGTTTCTGGCCTATCTGGCCGGCAACGAGGCTGAGTTTCGCCTGCTGGTGCAGCAGCGTCTGGGCACATCGGCGAGCATCCGCCGCCGGGTGCACCGCGAGTTGCAGCTGTTGGTGGAAGAGCTGGCCGACGACGTCCGCAGTGTTGGCGAGCACCGCAACCTGCCGCCGGTGGATGGTCTGCGCGCTGCCGAGGCAGCGGTGGCGGTGATGTTCGGTTACGGCATTCTGGCACTGGACATGACCCCGGCCCAGCGCCGCGCCGGTCGCGACCGGGTGGTGGTACAGCTGTCGATGGTCTTTCTCGGCGCCCGCGCCCTGCTCAGCGGCGCTCGCCTGGGTGATGTCCTGACGGTGCAGACGTCCTGATTTTCCGGGTTACTTTAACTTTGCTATGTAACGTCATGATGCAATTCACAAAAGGCTGCCATTATGGGGTTGCCTTTTCCTGAGAGTTACTTTAAGAATGTCTCCTAAGTCATTGATATTGGAAAAATGGAGGCGGGCATGGCATTCGATCCCAGGGATGTGTACGACGCGGCCGCGTTATATGACATGTGGCTGAACTGCCACGGTTGTATCAACACCTTCGATTTTGAGCCGAACCGGCCAATCGGGCTGGACTACTATCACGACAACGGTCAGCGCGCCAAGGCTGAGGGCTGGCTGGTAGCGGAGCAGGAGCAAGGGGTGGAGGACGCCTACATGGTGTTGTGCCCGCATTGCGTCAGCCGCTACGGGCTGGAGATCCGCCACGAACGCAATATGCACATTCCGCCGGCGATTGAAGAAATCTGCCGGGCCATGCAGGTGGCCGAGAAGGAGCAGGTCGCCGCCTGAACGGTTTTTCCGGTTTCTCCTCCTTGCTGGCATATGTCAGTGCTTACTGACCTGCGCCGGCTTTTTCTTTCAGTGCTTCCCCGCCTTTCTCCAGGGCCTCGCCGGATTCACGCAGCAGCTCCTTGCCGGCGTCACGAACCGTGTCCGGTACGCTCTTGCTGGTGAACGGGTTGGCATAGAGCGGCTGGCCCTTGCCGATGTTGACGCCGCCCCACAGGCCGAGCAGCAAGCCAATGACCAATCCGGTCACTAATGATTTCAGTTTTACCATCGCGAAGTCCTCCTTTGCCGTTCATCATAGGCGCCGTTTATGCGGCAGACTGTGACCGCTGCCGGAATCTGATTCGAGGAGTCGCCATGACCTTGCCTGCTACTACCGCCGAAACCATGTCCCTTGCCGAGGCTCTGCGCGAGCGGCGTTCCGTGCGCGGCTATCGCCCGGACCCGGTGCCGCAGGCGGTGCTGGATGAGGTCTTTGGTCTGGCCCAGCTGGCGCCGTCGAATTGCAATATCCAGCCATGGAAGGTGTTCGTAGCCTCCGGGGCCATGCGCGACGAGCTGCGCAACCGGATGGTCGAGCATGTCACCAGAGGCGACCCTATTCACCCGGACTTCGAGCATCTGCCCAATTTCGAAGGGGTCTACCGCAAGCGTCAGGTGGATTGTGCGGTGGAGCTGTATAACAACATGGGTATTGCCCGCGATGACCGCGAAGGCCGTGCCCGCGCCAGTCTGCGCAATTTTGAATTGTTTGATGCTCCCCATGTTGCGTTTATCGGCATGGAGCGCCAGTTTGGCGTCACCGTGGCGCTGGATGTTGGTATGTATATCCAGACCTTGATGCTGGTGATGACCAGCTTCGGTATCGGCAGCTGCGCCCAGGGTTCGATGCGTTACTACCCGCAGGATGTCCGCGATCTGTTTGGCGAGCCGGACAGTACGGCGATTCTGTGCGGCATCAGCTTTGGGTATGAGGATCAGAGCGTGGCGGCGAATCGCACCAGGGTCGGCCGCGCACCGCTGGGCGAGAGCGTCCGTTTTCGAAACAGTGTCTGAGGCGGGACTGAGGGAGTAACCATGCCGATTCGCGAGTTTGATTCACTGGAAGATTTCAGCGTCGAGGAGTTCAGCCACGGCGAGTACACCTACCCGGTATTCCGCAAGGGTAGTGGCCCGGCGGTACTGGTTATCCATGAGGTGCCAGGCATTACCCCGGAAGTGGCGCGCTTTGCCCGCACCGTGGCGGACGCCGGCTTTACCGTCTTTATGCCGTCGCTGTTCGGCACGCCGGGCCAGCGCTTCTCGATTGACTATGTGGCCAGGCAGATGAGCGCCGCCTGCATTCGCAAGGAATTCAGCATGCTGTCCGCCAACCGGGCCAGTCCGGTGACGGATTTCCTCCGTGGCCTGGCCCGGGCCGCCCACGAGGAGCTGGGCGGCCCGGTGGGCGCCATCGGCATGTGTCTGACCGGCAACTTCGCCCTGACCCTGGCGATGGATCCCTGGCTGATGGCGCCGGTGCTGAGCCAGCCGTCGCTGCCGGTGGGGCCATTGCCAGCCCTGCGCCGCGGTCTGCACGCGTCACCGGCAGTGGTAGCGGCGGTGCGCCAGCGGGTCGAGGAAGAGGGGCTGAAGGTGCTGGGCCTGCGCTTTACCGCCGACCCGCTTTGCCCCGGCGCGCGTTTCAGGGAGCTGGAGAAGCAGCTGGGCGATGGTTTCGAGGCCATCGAGATCAACTCGAAGCTGGGCAATCCGCACCGGATCCCGCCCACCGCCCATTCGGTGGTGACCACTGACCTGGTGGACGAGGTTGGTCATCCGACCCGGGAGGCGCTGGATCGGGTGCTGGCGTTCTTTCGGGAGCGGCTGCAGGGCAATGCCGCGACAGCCGGTGCCTGAAGCGAGGGCGTGGATGTGCTATAGTCCGCGCCCCTGATTCGCACAGCGGACCCGCATGATCATCGTCAAAGGCTCGATTCCGGTGAAGTCTGACCGTCGTGAAGAGGCGGTCACCCTGATTCAGCAGCTGGCCGAGGCCTCCCGCGCCGAGCACGGCTGCCTGTCTTACGAGGTCTATATTCAGGCCGACTCGCCGGAGACCATCGTGATCTGGCAGCAGTGGGATTCGCTGGATGCGCTGGAAGATCACTTTGCTTCCGAGCACGTTGATATGTTCCTCGACGCCATTCCTGACCTGATTGAAGGTGAAGTGACGTCTGCGCAGTTCGATGTGCAGGAGGCGGAGTGGAGTGAGCAGGAAGATTCGGTTGAATTGCCGCGGGTGCAGTACGCGGACAATATTGTTCTGCACTAATTCCGTGTGGCAGTGAGCTTCTACGTCCCGGCAAGCCGTGACAGGCGACCGGGCCTCACATCCTGCTATTTCGAACCTTTATTATTTGATCTCCTCCTGGCTGGGACAACGCCTCGATGGCCTGTTCGGCAGACACCACCTTGATTGTCGTCATTCCCATTGCCCGTGCCGGCTTCAGATTGATGCCGAGGTCGTCGAGAAAGACGACTTCCTCCGGCGCCACCTGCATTTTTTCGCAGGCGAGCTGAAAGAACTTCGGTTCCGGTTTGCGGGTTCCAACCCGGCACGACTCCAGCACCAGTTCAAAGCGATTCAGTACCTCCGCCACCTTGCCGGCATGGGCGCTGTCCTGACTCATGCCGGGGCCGTCGCCGACCGGCAGATTGTTGGTCAGGCAGGCGAGGCGCAGGCCCTGGCTGCGCAGCTGATCGAGCAGGTTGATCATCGTCGGGCGCACCTCCACCTGCAGCAGCGGGATCAGGTCACGGCCGGGGATTTCGTGGCCGCGGGCGCGGGTCTCGGCGCGGAAGCGCTGGTCAAACCGGTCCAGATCAATTTCGCCGCGCTCGAAGCAGGCCCAGGCATTGTCGTCCGGGTTGTCGGCGTTGGTCAGGCGGATAAAGTCCGCCGGCAGGCCGCGCTCCTTCTCGTAGCGCGACAGGTTGGCAAACGGGCTGTCGGCGATCACCCCGCCGAAGTCAAAAAATATCGTGGTTATCCGGCTCATTCCGATTCCCTGTAGACTGACGGCCTGTTCCGGAAAAGGGCTCCGCATGAAAACCCGTATCCTGTCCGTCGCTGAAGTGCGCGACAGCTTCGCCCGTCAGGGCTATGTCTGCAATGACCAGATTGCGATGGCGGTCTATCTCGCTGCGCAACTGCGCAAGCCGGTGCTGGTGGAGGGGCCGCCGGGCGTCGGCAAAACCGAGTTGGCCAAGGCCAG
>JBFHPX010000117.1:0-7638 GCA_041592575.1 Alcanivoracaceae bacterium | reverse complement strand
ATGTGCCTCACATTATTGCCCAGGACCTGTCGCGCGGCTTTCTGCTGCTGCCGGATATGGGCGCCGAGACCTGGCTGACGGTGCTGAACGATGACAACGCCGATCAGCGTTTCAGCCGCGCGATAGATGCTCTGATCCGAATCCAGCGTATCAGTCAGCCGAATGTGCTGCCGGTCTATGACGAGGCTCTGCTGCGTCGTGAGCTCGAGCTGTTTCCGGAGTGGTACCTGAGGCGGCACCTTGGTATTGAGGTGGGCGCTGCCTTGCGGGCCGAGCTGGACGGGATCTTTGATCTGCTGCTGGCGCGGGCGCTGCGACAGGGTCAGGTCTATGTGCACCGTGACTTTATGCCGCGTAACCTGATGGACAGTGACCCGGATCCGGGCATTCTTGATTTTCAGGATGCTGTTTACGGGCCGGTCAGCTACGACATTACCTCGCTGTTCAAGGATGCCTTTATCAGCTGGCCGGAGCCGCGGGTGCTGGGCTGGCTAGAGCTCTACTGGCAGCGGGCGCGGGCGGCCGCGTTGCCGGTGCCGGCGTCTTTCGACGAATTTCTGCATGACTGCGACCTGATGGGCGCGCAGCGGCATATCAAGGTGATCGGCATTTTCGCTCGCATCTGCCACCGTGATGGCAAGCCGAAATACCTTGCCGACGTGCCGCGCTTTGTCGCTTACCTGCGCACTGTGATTGCGCGGCGTACAGAATTGGCGCCGCTGGGCGCACTACTGGACCGTCTCGGCCTGTGAAAGCGATGATTCTGGCCGCCGGTCTGGGCAAGCGCATGCGGCCGTTGACCGATCACACGCCCAAGCCATTACTTGCCGTTGCTGGCAAGAGCCTGATCCAGTGGCATATCGAGCGACTGCAGCAGGCCGGTTTCCGCGAGCTGGTAATCAATACGGCCTGGCTTGGCGACAAGATTGAAGCAGCGCTGGGCGATGGCAGCCGCTATGGTGTATCCATCTGCTGGTCGCGCGAGGGCGCGCCACTGGAAACCGCCGGTGGTATTCGCCGTGCCCTGCCGCTGTTGGGTGAGGCGCCATTCGTGGTGGTTAATGGCGATATCTGGACCGATTTTGACTTTGCCCGGCTGCGTGAACCGGCCGGGCTTGCCCATCTGCTGTTGGTGAGCAACCCGGACCATCATCCGGACGGAGACTTTGGTTTGGATTCCTCCGGTCTGGTTCGGGATAATGGCGGGCCCAAACTGACCTTCTCCGGCATTGGCGTTTATCGCCCGGAGCTTTTTCGGCCATTGGCCGACGGCGAAGCAAAGCTGGCACCGTTGCTGCGCGCAGCGATGCAGCATGATGTTGTTAGTGGGGAACATTTTACCGGCGCCTGGTGGGATATCGGTACGCCGGAGCGGCTGCAACAACTGGATGCGTATTTACGCAGCAACTGATTCTTCCGGGGGGATAAATGGCCAAGCAGGATTACTGGATTGCTCCATCGATTTTGTCTGCCGACTTTGCCCGGCTCGGCGCTGAAGTGGATGCGGTGCTGAATGCTGGCGCCAACATTATCCATTTCGACGTGATGGATAACCATTATGTGCCGAACCTGACGATTGGTCCCATGGTGTGCAAGGCGTTGCGCAACCATGGTGTCACTGCGCCGATTGATGTTCATCTGATGGTCAGTCCGGTGGACGCCCTGATCAGCTCGTTTGCTGATGCCGGTGCCAGCATTATCACTTTCCACCCGGAAGCCAGTGATCATGTCGACCGTTCGCTGCAATTGATCCGCTCCCGTGGTTGCAAAGCTGGTCTGGTGCTGAATCCGGCCACCTCGCCAGATTGCCTTGAGTATGTCATGGACAAACTCGACATGATTCTGCTGATGAGCGTAAACCCGGGTTTTGGCGGCCAGTCGTTCATTCCCGGCACCCTGAAAAAAGTGGAGAAGGTTCGCCGCTTGATTGATGACAGCGGGCTGGAAATACGTCTCGAGGTGGATGGCGGGATCAGTGAGAACAATATTGCCGAGATTGCCGCAGCCGGGGCGGATACGTTTGTCGCCGGGTCAGCAATCTATGGGCGGCCGGATTATGAGGTGGTGATTGATGCCATGAGAGCGGCATTGGCATCGGTCAAGTGAGTTTTTCAGGGAGAAATACATGATTCGTAAAAATCCGAGCGGCGATCTCCCGGTGGTAGCGGAGTCCGCGTTCGTCGACCCGACTGCAATAATTTGCGGCAAGGTCATCATAGGCGAGAATGTCTTTATCGGTCCCTATGCGGTGATTCGCGCCGATGAGGTCAATGCCGAAGGCAGCATGGACCCGATAGTGATTGGCGATAACTCGAATATACAAGATGGCGTGGTGATTCATTCCAAGTCTGGCGCCAGAGTCGAGATTGGCGAAAACACCTCGATCGCGCACCGTTCCATTGTTCATGGTCCGTGCAAGGTTGGATGCAATGTTTTTATCGGTTTTAACTCGGTGTTGTTCAATTGCGAAGTTGGCGCCGGCTCCGTAGTGCGGCACAACTCCGTGGTGGAGGGTGTGGTAGTTCCAGAGAATTTCCATATCCCGTCTACCAGTAATATTCGTAAGGAATCCGATCTGGCCAGCATTAAACTGGTACGCCCTGATGCCTCATCGTTTTCGGAAGATGTGGCACAAACCAATGTACGGCTGGTGCAGGGTTACAAGAAGATTCAGAACGAGCTTTGAGTGCATGCTGCATCAGTTGGCAGCAACTGCTACCTGATGCAGTTTCAGCGGGTTGCTGTCGGCGTCGAGCACCTGCACTGGTTGTACCGGTCGCTGGCTTTCGCGGTCTACCAGCTGAAATGGCGGTTGATTCTCGAATACCCACTTGTCTGCCCACTGCCGCAGCGCAGTGAGCACCACGAACAGATCCCTTCCCTTGTCGGTCAGGCGGTACTCGAAGCGGGTGCCGTGTTCGCCGGCGTTGACCTTGCGCAGAATGTCGCGGTCGACCAGCTTGTTCAGGCGGTCTGTCAGGATGTTGCGGGCGATACCCAGATTCTGCTGAAAGTCGGAGAACCGTCGGGTGCCGTACATGGCTTCGCGGATGATCATCAATGACCACCAGTCACCCACCTCGGCGAGGCCGCGGGCAAGGGAGCAGGGGTCGGTGGCGGGTTCGGGTCGGTTCATGCGGGCCAGTTTCTGCAATATGGTTGCAAAAAGCAACCTTTATCAATATGGTTGCAAATCACAACTTAATGCCGGGCGCCTGCCGCCCCTGATGCCGAGGTTTTTCGTGACTGATACCAGCCCGCTGTTTCGCCCGTTCGAGTGCAAGTCCCTGCATCTGGCCAATCGCGTCGCCATGGCGCCGATGACGCGGATGCGCTCGCCGAACTACATCCCCAATGATGAGGTGGTGGCCTATTACCGCCGTCGGGCCGAGGCGGGTGTTGGTCTGCTGATTACCGAGGGAACCACGGTGAATCACAAGGCCGCCAATGGTTATGAGCAGGTGCCAGCGTTTCATGGTGAGGCGCTGGATGGCTGGAAAAAGGTGGTGGAAGCCGTGCACGCCGTTGGCGGCAAGATCATTCCCCAGCTCTGGCATGTGGGCTCGGTGCGTCGACCCGGCATTGGTCCGGACAAGGATGTGCCCGGTTACAGCCCGTGCGGCATGGTCAAACCCGGCAAGGTGGTGGGCCATGCGATGAGCAAGGACGACATTCAGGATGTGGTGAAGGCGTTTGCCGATGCGGCCCGCGATGCCAAGGCGCTGGGCTTTGACGGCGTTGAGATTCATGGCGCCCATGGCTATCTGATTGACCAGTTTTTCTGGGAAGGCACCAATCAGCGCGACGATGAATACGGCGGCTCGCTGGAGAATCGTGGTCGCTTTGCCGTCGAAACTATCCGGGCGGTTCGTCAGGCGGTGGGCGAGGACTTCGCCATCGTGCTGCGCTACTCGCAGTGGAAGCAGCAGGATTACAGCGCCCGTCTGGTGCAGACCCCGGAAGAGCTGGGGCGGTTTCTGGCGCCGCTGGTCGAGGCCGGAGTGGATATCTTCCATTGCTCCACCCGCCGCTTCTGGGAGCCGGAGTTCGATGGCTCAGAGTTGAATCTGGCCGGCTGGACCAGAAAGCTGTCTGGCAAGCCGACCATGACCGTCGGTAGCGTCGGTCTGGATGATGACTTTATCGGTGAGGCCGGCATGGCCATGGGTGGTGACGCGGCGCCGGTGGGCGTCGACGAGCTGGTGCGCCGCCTGGCCGCCGACGAGTTCGATCTGGTCGCCGTCGGCCGTGCCCTGCTGCAGGACCCGCAGTGGCTGGAGAAAGTCCGCGACGGCCGCAGTGAGGAGCTGAGCCCGTTTAACAAGATGTCGCTGGCCACGTATTACTGATTTGGCAAGGTAGTCACTGGAGGCATAGCCATGACCATGACCGGAACCCTGCTTGACCTGCTGTTATCCGCCGGGTTGTTGCTGGTGATGTATGTGGTGATGCGGCTGCTGCGCCGACTGTTTCGCAGGATCGGGGAGCAGAACGAATATGCCCCTGCCCGGGTGTTTCAGGTGCAGGCGGCGAGCAATGCGCTGCTGGTGCTGCTCACCCTGATCCTGCTCGGCCTGCTCTGGGGCTTCTCCGGTCAGGGGTTTGTGGTGTTTGCCTCGTCGCTGTTTGCCATTGTCGGTATCGCCCTGTTTGCCAGTTGGTCGATTCTGAGCAATGTGACCGCCGGACTGATCCTGTTTTTTGGTGCCCCTTTCCGTATCGCAGACCGTATCCGGGTGCTCGATGGCGACAACACCGTGACCGGGCGGGTGGTACAGATGGGGCTGATCTATCTGGGGCTGGAGGATGATGATGGTCATTTCTACACCCTGCCGAATAACGTCCTGTTGCAGAAGACCGTGATTCGCCTGAAAGCGGAGCGCGAGCTGCCGGCCGACAGGAAGCACTGCCGCTAGGGGTCCGGTTCGCCGGGCACTGTCTCAGGTAGCCGCTTCGCAGCAATGCCGTTACAATCCCGCCAGTGATTTTCTCTGCCCTTAATCAGGATACGTCGGTGGCCCATTCTCCGGTTGCAACAACCTGCCTGACCGCCATCCCCGCCCGCTGGCGATGGTGACCTGAACCCTGCCGGGTCTCCCGGCATGATTGTCTGTGCATGTCATCCAGAGCAGAACACCGGGAATATTTATGTCATCGAACAGCACTTATCCGCTTAACGCGGAACAACTCCAGACTTACCTTGAAGCCGGCTTCAACCGCGTTCCCGTGGTGCGCGAAGTGCTGGCCGATCTGGACACCCCGCTGTCGGCTTACCGCAAGCTTGCCGCCGCGCCCTATACCTACCTGTTCGAATCCGTGCAGGGTGGCGAGCGCTGGGGCCGCTACTCGATGATCGGCCTGCCGGCCACGGAAGTGATCCGGGTCTACGGCGAGCGCATCGAGATCAGTGGCGAAAATGGCAGCCGGGTCGAGCAGGGTGATCCGATTGCTTTTATCGAAGATTATCGCCAGCAGTTCCGGGCCCCGGAAGTGGAAGGGCTACCGCGGTTCAACGGCGGTCTGGTCGGCTATTTCGGTTACGACAGCGTGCGCTATTTCGAGCCGCGGCTTGGCCCGGCGCGCGGCGAGGACACCATCGGTGCGCCGGATATTCTGCTGATGCGTTCGGAAGAAATTGTCGTGTTCGATAATCTGCGCGGCAGTCTGTTTCTGCTGGTGCTGGTGGATCCGAACGAGGCGGACGTACTCGGTCAGGCTGCCCGGCGACTGGACCAGCTGGAAAGAAAACTGCGTGCGCCGCTGGCAGAGCCGGAGCCGCATCGGGCAATGCCGCTGTCGGAAAAGGAATTTGTTTCCGAGTATCCGGAGGAAGACTTCAAAGTCGGGGTTGAGCGCATTCGCGAATACACCCTGGCTGGCGACATCATGCAGGTGGTGCCGTCGCAACGTATGTCGGTGCCGTTTCATGCCTCACCGCTGGATCTGTATCGGGCATTGCGTTATCTGAATCCGTCGCCGTACATGTTCTATCTCGATCTCGATGACTTCCATATCGCCGGCTCATCGCCGGAGATTCTCACCCGGGTTGAGCACGGCATGGTGACGGTACGGCCGATTGCCGGCACCCGCCGTCGCGGGCGTAGCGTTACGGAGGATCTGGCGCTCGAGCAGGAGCTGCTGGCCGATCCCAAGGAAATAGCCGAGCACCTGATGCTGATTGATCTTGGTCGTAACGATGTCGGCCGTATTGCCGAGCCGGGCAGTGTTCGAGTCACCGAGAACATGAAAGTGGAGCGTTACTCCCACGTCATGCATATCGTCTCCAATGTTGAAGGCAAGCTGAAGCAGGGTTTTGGTCCGCTTGAGGTCCTCAAGGCAACCTTCCCGGCCGGCACCCTGAGCGGCGCGCCGAAAATTCGCGCCATGGAAATCATTGATGAGCTCGAGCCGGTCAAGCGTGGTGTTTACGGTGGCGCGGTCGGCTATATCGGCTTCAATGGCGAAATGGATACCGCGATTGCCATTCGCACCGCGGTGATTCGTGATGGTCGTTTGTATGTGCAGGCCGGTGCTGGCGTGGTGGCTGACTCTGTGCCGGCGCTGGAGTGGAAGGAAACCATGAACAAGGCGCGGGCCATCTTTACCGCCGTCAATATGGTGCTGTCCGGTCTGGAGGTGCGCTCATGAACCGCGTGCTGATGATCGATAACTACGACAGCTTCACTTACAACATCGTTCAGTACCTGCAGGAGCTCGGCGCCGAGGTGATTGTCAAGCGCAACGATGAGCTGTCGCTGGAAGATATTGCTGCCATCGGCGCAGACCGGCTGGTGATTTCACCGGGGCCCTGTACGCCGAATGAGGCCGGTATTTCCATGGCGGCCATCGAACACTTTGCCGGCAAGTTGCCGGTTCTCGGTGTTTGTCTTGGGCACCAGAGTATGGGTCAGGTGTTTGGCGGCAAGGTGGTGCGTGCCCGTCAGGTGATGCATGGCAAAACCTCGCCGATTTATCACAATGGCAAAGGCGTGTTCCATGGCTTGCCGTCCCCGTTCACCGCGACTCGCTATCACTCGCTGGTGGTGGAAAAGGACAGCCTGCCGGATTGTTTCGAGATCACCGCCTGGACCCAACATGAGGATGGCAGCGTCGACGAGATCATGGGCCTTCGCCATAGGACTCTGGACGTTGAAGGTGTGCAGTTTCATCCTGAGTCGATCCTCACCGAGCATGGCCATGCCATGTTGAAGAACTTTCTCGACGGAGCAGGGTAATGGATATTCGCGAAGCACTGGGTCGGGTGGTCGAGAATCTTGATCTGACTCTGGAAGAAATGCGTGAGGTGATGCGCCAGATCATGACCGGCGCCGCCACCGATGCACAGATTGGCGCCTTCCTGATGGGCATGCGCATGAAAAGCGAGTCCATTGACGAGATCACCGGCGCTGTACAGGTGATGCGCGAGCTGATGACCCCGGTGAAAGTGGGCGAGCTGCCCTATCTCGTCGATATTGTTGGTACCGGCGGTGATGGTGCCAACCTGTTCAACATTTCCAGTGCTTCGGCATTTGTTGCTGCGTCGGCTGGCTGTCATGTGGCCAAGCACGGCGGTCGCTCGGTCAGCTCGAAAAGTGGTGCTGCCGATGTGCTGGAGGCCGCCGGTGTGCGGCTCGACCT
>JBFHPX010000116.1:0-7659 GCA_041592575.1 Alcanivoracaceae bacterium | reverse complement strand
TGCGACTATCGGTGATATTTCTGATCACGCCGGTCTGGTTTCTGTATCAGTCGATGAATCCGGTATTCCCCGATGCCTGGCCAGAGCAGCCAGTCGGTCCATTCACCGCGACTCCGACCCCTGCTGACGATAACGCGCCTTACTATTACGCCGGCAAGCATTACAAGGATTTCAGCGTGCGCTTGTGTGAAGGCTGCACCGCGCAGGTACGACGGGCATTTCTCAGTATCGGCGCTGAAGCTGGGATTCCGGAGGGTGAGCCAACTGGCATCCTGCATGGCAGTCGCTTCATCTTGCATGCCCATGCCCCGGTGCCGGAGCGCATCACACAGCAGGACCGGCTTTGGCTGACTATCGAAGACTGGCAAGGAAAACAGTATCAGCAGAGCTGGGAGTTGGCGCCGTAGGGACCGCTGAGCGACGGCGAAATCTTTTCCGCCGAACCGCCGCTCCTGCGCGGAGCTAGTAGATGCCGGCGTCAAGGCCGGCAGCCAGCGTCAGGCCCAGCTCTTCACACTGGTCAGCAAAAACATCCTGCCAGTCACCGCGGCAGATCAGCATGTCCTGCACCAGCTTCCAGCGCAGGCCGGTCAGAATGGTTTCCAGCGCCTTTTTTGTGCCGGTGCCATCATGGCCGGCACGGATATAGACCGCACAGGGCAAGCCCTGTTTTCTCTCCAGCACCGGGTAATAGCAGCGATCAAAGAAATCCTTCATGGCGCCGGCCATATAGGCAAGGTTTTCGGTGGTGCCAAGCAGGATAGCGTCGGCGGCAAGGACATCTTCCGGCTGCGTTTCCAGCGGTGGTTTGCAGATCACCTCGACGCCGGTCAGATCCGGGTGGCGGGCACCGCGCACGGCCGCCTCCGCCAGAGCGCGGGTGTTGTCGGAAGGTACATGGGCAACGATAAGCAGGCGTTTTTTATCCATACCAGCAGTCTAGACAAGACCCGGACTACTGCAACCGCAGGCGCGGCTGACCAGCCGCGAAAACCGTCACCGTCGACCGACAGCTCCTACGAGGAGCGCGCCTCCAGCCAGTCCGCCACCTGCGGCCAGATCGCCTTCGGCGCACCGCTGCCGCCGAGGATCGCCATATGCCCGCCCGGCACCCGCAAGTGGGTCTTATCTTCACTACGTACCAGATCCAGAATCGGCAATGAGCATTGCTCGGTGACAATCGGATCATTGCGGCCGGTGACCAGCAGCAGGTTGGCCCGCACCGCCTCAAAGCCACGCGTGCTTTGCGGCTCCGGCAAACGGTTGTCGGCCAGCACATTGTCTATCCAGAGAAACTGGATAATGTCCTGCACCACGCCGCCGGGATAGGCCACCATGTCGTCAAGGAACGCCCCCTGGGTGGCGTGTGCCTTGACGTAATCCCTGTCATGCAGATTTTTCACCAGATCCAGGTAGCCCTGTACACTGCCAACCGGGTTGGTGAGCTTGAACATCAGGCTATTCATCCAGCCGGGGGAACGCCACCAGCGGTTGCTGGTGCGATGCACCCGGATGCCGGTGCGCTTTTCCAGCGATCGCGCCTGACGACTGAGAAACTGGTACTGACGACCCAGCGCACCGTTACGGTGGTAATCCAGCGGCGCACCGATCAAGGCCAGATTTTCAATATCGGCATTGCCAAGTGCGCTATAGCAAAGCGAAAACAGCCCACCAAAGCTCCAGCCGTGCAGCGACAGCTTTTGCTTGCCCGAGTGCTGGCGCACCTTATCCAGCAAGCCAGGCATCAGGCCCGCGTAATAATCGGACAAGTGCAGGTTATCGTGGCGCCGATCAGGACGCCCCCAATCAATCAGATACAACTCAAAACCGCGGGCGCGCAGATAACGCACCAGTGAGCGATCGGGAAACAGATCGTAGATCAGCATGTTCACTGCCAACGGCGCCACCAGCACCAATGGCACCGCCAGCGGATCATGACGCACGTTGACCTGCTCGCCACTGATCTCGATGCTGTCCTCCTTGAGTGGCGGGTAGTAACGCAGCCGGACAATGTCCTGCTGGTGAATCACCTCAAAAGCGGTCAGCTCAGCCTGCACCAGCGATGTGGAGTCCAGAAAGCGATCACGAGCGTTATCGGCCAGATGTCGCACACGACGTGTCAGCGACGGCTTGTTTCGGGAAGCATTCGGGACAGAACTGGACATGACGGGCACCGTTGATCAGCGGGCGCCCAGTGTAGCCAGCCGGCCACGGTGGTCACTGGCCGAAACTGACAAATCTTGTGTCGCGACTGCCAAAGCCAGCCCTGCCTGCGCAACCTCCAGTGGAACGCAGTCGGATTCCTGAAAGGAGATTGCACCTGTAGCAGTGGCCGACCGGCCGCGAAAGCCTTCGCCGCCGGTCGACGGCTCCTACCCAGGGCTATCTCGCAGGAGCAGCCTTGCCGGGCTCATGGTAACGATTGGCCCGGCGGAAAGTGCCCAGATCGTTGAAGCGGATGCCGTGCCGACGCAACACTTCATGGGCACGTTTCGCCGTCATCTGCCGAACATAGAACGGATCCCGGACAACAAAATGATGGATCGCATGAGTACTGCCAAAGTTGAAGCAGAACGCCTGCAATGGCAGTAACCACCAGACATTGAGCACCTGACACTGCTGCGAGACATTGCCCGGCTCGTTGTCGCCGTAGTAGTGCATGTTTGACGAGATAAAATGCAGGCAGAAGGTACGCAGCACATTAGGCGCAATCAGAGTAACGACAAGAATGTGCACCCAAGGTAACTGAGCCTCAAGCCATACTGGCCACGGGATTGCTCCTCCAGCGGCCCATGCAACAGCATTGGCAATGTGATAGATCACATAGCCGTGCCAGATCAGATAGGCGGTACTGCCCACCGGAATATAGCTGAACACACTGATCAAACGCAGGTTCTTGAGGTCTTGCTTGTCGATAACACCCTTTTTCAGCAGCTTGAGCGGCTCCGTCAGGTAAAGCCTGGCGCGCAGGTAAACCGCCAGCATGTGGTCGCCAACCATCAGCAAGCGCCGCAGCCCCCACTTCTCACCGTTGGTGATGCCGCGTTCCTCAAGGTCGGTCGCAGTACCGGATACCTTGTGGTGGTGAAAATGCAGATGACGACGAACCCAGGGATTGATGGTGATGGGGCGCGCCAGATACACACCCAGCATCATCAGATGATGCATGAACTTGTTCTTTCTGAAGTACATCCAGTGGATCAGGTCGTGCTCGAGCTCGTGCAACAGCGATGTCCAGAAGGCGGTGAGCAATATCACCGCCCAGGCTGGCATGATGCCGGCCATATACAACCAGGCATTGATGCCGATACCGGCAAGGCTGACAGCAAAAATACTGAATCCGATCGCATCCTGGTGACGCAGCCAGCCGTGACGACGGCGAACGTCATCACTGATGGCGATGATTTCTTTCTGGATGAGCTTGTCGGTATTGGCCGCAGCGCGTTTGGGCGTGTCAGTCATAACCATTCTCCGGCAGTATGAATACCGCCAGACTACGGATAACCAAGGCACAACACTTGCTGCCGGATGCCAGTCGCTTGACCAGGGATGCCAGATGACACCGGAACGCCGAACCGCCGCCATATTTCTCAGCCCGCTGGCACCGATGCTGCGACGTACCGGCATAGATGCCGTCGCCGTGTTCGCCCGTCACGGTATTGCCCTGAAGGACTGCATGAATCCGGAGGCTCAGATCAATGTACTGGCCACGGCATCACTACTGGAAGAGTGCGAAGCCGTGCTGGAAGATCCGTCGCTTGGCATCAATATGGCGCGCCACGCCGAGTACTCCACCTTCGGAGCACTCGGGCTGGCGCTGGCTGCCGGTGGCGATCTGCGCAGTGTGCTGAACCGGATTGTCCGCTTTCACCAGCTGATCAGTGATGCGGCGACCACCGAGCTCAGCGAGGACGATAACCTGCTTGGCCTGCATCTGATTCCCGCCGAAGGTTCGAGACCACATCCGCAGGCGCTGCTGTTTGTGCTGGCGATTATCCAGCGCATGGTGCGCATTCGCCTGCCCGGGCATGGCGATCCGGTGCAAGTCATGACGCCACGGATTCCAGCACCAATGAGTGCGGCAATGTCACGTTACTTTCGCTGCCCGGTCATCAACGGCGATCATTTCGCCCTGTTCTTTCACCGTCACACCAGTCAGTTGCAGTTTGCCGCCAGCGATCCACAGGTGGCCGCCATGCTTGACGCCACGCTTGCGCAGCGGCTGGCGGATACTGAACGCGGATCGCTATCCACCCGATTGTCGCTGTGGATTGAAGACCGGTTGCCGGAAGGTGAACCGGCACTGACTGATGCCGCATCGCGGCTGAACATGAGTGTGCGCAGTTTGCAGCGACGTTTAAAGGAAGAGAACCTGACCTGGCAACAGCTGATCGAAAACACCCGCCGTGTCCTGGTAGAAAGACACCTGCGACAACCGGGCATGAGCATTACCCAGCTGGCATTTCTGCTCGGCTTTGCCGATGTCAGTTCATTCTCGCGGGCATTCCGGAAATGGTATGGGGCCTCGCCCAGTCAGCTGCGTTAGTCAGATCTTTCGGGCGACCACAAACAGGACTTGCCAGGTCAATGGCAGACCTTTGTCATCCCGTTTCATTTCGTAAGCCTGCTCCAGCGCGCGCCGTCGGCGCGGTGACAGCAGCCCGGCAGACTGCCGACCAGTGACATGATGAGCACCGGTCAGTTTCAACATGCGCCCGATCGCTGTCAGAGAGGGATAATGCTCGGTGACAGTGACGGTTTGCGCATCAATACAGGCAAGCCGATGAAGCTCCAGCTGCTGCAACCATTGCGGCGCAGCAAGCAATGCATTGACGTGCGTTTGCTGGTCGACCTGCTCCCAGCTTTCTTTCAGCTCTCGCAAGGTACCGGCCACCGGCAATGCCAGCAGCAACAGGCCATCGGCTTGCAGAACCCGGCCTATTTCAGCACTGGCGGCTGCGGCATCGACCCACTGCAGGGCAAATGAACTGAACACCAGATCCCGCGATGCATCCGCCAGTGGCAAAGCGGTGGCATCGGCACAGACCGGCTGATAACGATCATGCAAACGGCCTCGCTGATGCGCCTCATCCAGCATGGCCTGCGACAAATCCACACCAAGCCAGTGGCAATGTGGCAGGCGGGTGCAAAGCTGACGCGCCATCGGCGCCGTGCCGCAACCAAGATCTATTGCCTGCCCGGCGACGAAATCATCCGGCAGCATGGCCAGCAAACTGCGCGCCACCGAGATCTGCACGGCGGCATACTCGTCGTAGCTGCGCGCAGCACGACCCAATGCCCGGGCAACCGCCTGTTCAGTCATGACTGCTCCGTAACAATGCCGAGCTCGCGCCAGCCCTGTCCCAGCGCAAGCAAAAACTGATCCGGCTGCGACACGAACGGCACATGGGAAACATCGGCCAGCAGCCGAACCTGATGCTGAGCTGCCAGCATATCGGCTGTCGCCACCGGGACAATATTGTCATGCTCGCCGAACAGCATCAGTCGTGGTAACGATAGTGCTGCCAGCTGCTCGCGCAGATCGCTATCACGCAGCACGGCAAGGCCACCACGCAATGCCCGCGGAGCCGGCAGGCCACAGAAATAGAGAATATCCTTCAGCTTGCGGACATCTTCGCGAACGCTGCTGGCGTCCTTGCAGTTCAGCGCCAGAAAGCGGATCAGGGTGCCTTCGGCATCCTCATCGAAGACTTCCATAAAACGGTCAAACAGGTGCGCGGCGACGCCGGGCCAGTCGCCGTCAGCAACAAACTTCGGCGTTGATGCCACCATGGTCAGCGACAACACATGCTGCGGTCTCTCGCTGGCCAGCTTCAATGCCACCAGTCCGCCCAGCGACCAACCCATCAGATGACATTGCGGCGGCAAAATGGCGCCGACATGCAGGGCCAGATAATCCACTGTGTAATCGCCAGCGGGTAGTGGGCTTTGGCCCATACCGGGCAGATCAATTACGGTAACGCGAAAGTACTGCAGCAATCCGGGCATGATGTCGTCCCAGACAATCGAGTGCAGCCCCCAGCCATGCAACAGCACAAGATCCGCTGCGCTGTCGCCATGTGGACCAGTGCAGCGATAAGTATTGTGGAACAACACCAGTGCGGTCATGGATTTCTACAGCGCCTCAATCAATCGGTCGATATCTTCAGGTTCATGCCCGGCGCTCAATGTAATGCGTAACCGGGCAGTACCCTCCGGCACTGTTGGCGGTCGAATCGCGCTGATCAGAAAGCCGCGCTCACGCAGACGCTGACTCATTGCCAGCGCTTCACCATCTTCACCAATCAGCAGCGGCTGGATCGGGGTTGCCGAATCCATCAGCCGGAAGCCGCGCTGGACAGCGCCTTGCCGGAACCGGGCAATCAGGCTTTGCAGTTTTTCCCGGCGCCAGCTTTCCTCTTGCAGCAATGCCAGGCTGGCCAACGTGGCCGCTGCCACTGCCGGCGGCATCGCCGTGGTGTAAATGTAGGGCCGGGCAAACTGGATCAGGGTTTCAATCAGTTCCTCACTGCCAGCCACAAAGGCACCGAAAGTACCGAACGCCTTGCCGAGCGTACCCACCAGCACCTGCACTCGCGCCTGAACACCCTGTTCTGCAACACAGCCACCACCCTGCTTGCCCAGCACGCCAAAACCATGGGCATCATCGACCATCAGCCAGGCCTTATGCTGCTCGCACACATCGGCCAGCATCGCCAGTGGCGCCACATCGCCGTCCATGCTGAACACGCCATCGGTCACCACCAGTTTGCGGCGTGCTTCTGAACCGGCAAGTTGCGACGCCAGGCTGACTGCATCGGCATGCAGATAACGACGGAAGCGGGCGCCACTGGCAAGGCCACCATCAATCAGCGAGGCATGATTGAGGCGATCCTCGAACACCGCATCGCCGTTGCCGACCAGCGCCTGAATCACGCCGAGGTTGGCCATGTAACCGGTGGAGAAAAGTAACGCCCGTGGCCGACCACAGAATGCCGCCAGTTGTTGCTCCAGAGCGTGATGATAATGGCTGTGACCGCAGACCAGATGAGAAGCGCCGCTACCGACACCAAACTCATCCGCCGCCTTCTTGAATGCCGCCACCAACAGCGGATGATTGGCGAGGCCAAGATAATCATTACCGCAGAAGTTGATCAGTCGCCGACCATCGATTACCGCTTCGCGGCCCGCGGGCGCCTGCTGCTCCAGACGCTGGCGATAGCGCTGTTGCTGCCGGCGCTCTGTCAGCGCCGCAGCAAGATCAAACGGCTGGGTCATGCTGTGTGCTCAGACGTCTTGCGCAGAGCGCTTGCCGAGCACGGTCTTGGCCTCACGACTGCTCATGGCATCGTAAAACAGTGGCGCCGGTTGCTGTGACTGGACCTGACCGAGCAATGCCGCCTCGCTGGCCTCATCAGAGCATTCGTCACGCGGATCAAGCGGATGAATGCCGAGACGGTTAAACAGCTTCTGGTCATGACCGGTTTCCGGATTGTCGGTGGTCAGCAACCGCTCGCCATAAAAAATCGAATTGGCCCCGGCGAAGAAACACAGTGCCTGCATCTCATCATTCATTTCCTGACGGCCGGCGGACAGACGCACAAACGACTGCGGCATCAGAATCCGCGCCACCGCAATGGTGCGAACAAATTCGAAATG